>JBHHTN010000026.1:0-11570 GCA_046753405.1 Candidatus Micrarchaeia archaeon
CAATGGCAAAAAAATACGGCCTTGAAAAAAGAATAAACAACCTGGGAAACGTGATGAAAGTTGACAACCTCCCCTACCACGAGTTTCTAAACGTTGCCTCAAACGCATCCTGCATCCTTACCGACGGAGGAGGACAAACAGAAGAAGCCGCATTCCTACAAATCCCCTGCGTGATATTCCGCAAATACAACGAACGAAAAGAAGCCGAAGAAGAAAACTGTGCAATCCGCGTCGGGTCAAACCCCAAAAAAGCAATAAAGTACGTAAAAGAAGCAGTGGAACAAGGAGAATTCTACCAAAAAGTCAAAGCGTCAAAAAACCCCTTCGGAAGCGGAAACGCCGCAAAAAAAATCGTCGACGAAATACAAAAACACATATGAGCATCGAAAAAAAATGAAGCCGAAAATTTCATTTGCACTTACAACTTTAAACGAAGAAGAAAACGTTGCAAGCCTCTTAAAGTCAATACTAAACCAAAGCACGCCAGTTGATGAAATAATAGTAGTCGACGCAGGGTCAACAGACAACACCATAGAAAAAATCAAAAAATTCAAAACCGGAAAAACAAAACTAAAAATAATCGTCGAAAAAGGCGCGACAATAGGACGCGGCCGCAACCTCTACCTGCAAAAGTGCACCGGAGACTACGTATTCACCGCGGATGCAAGCACGGTATTCGAACGCAACTGGGTAAAAAAACTATTAATTGGATTTGAAAAAGGCGCCGACATAGTCGCAGGAAAATACGTTCCAATGAAACCCGAAAACATGGTCGAAGCAGTGGCAGCAGCACGGTTTCCAGACTTCGACTCCTTTTCAGACGAAGACTGGAAAAAATTCCTGCCCTCAAACAGGCAAATCGCCTACACGAAAAAAGCATGGAAAACCGCAGGGCCCTACCCCGAAAAAATCACGCGCTCTGACGACACCATTTTCCACACAAAAGCAAAAAAACTCGGCTTAAAGTACTATTATGCAAAAAACGCGCGCGTCTTTTGGAGTGCCAGAAAAAACCTTTCCGAATACCTTCAAAAAGCATTCCAAGACTCCGAGTCAGACGCTTTGGCCGGAATACTATTCAGAAGAACAATTGAAAAACTGCAAGTAATCGCATTCATAACCCTCCTTGCAACAACAATCACAGGAATACTCGCAAACCCCTTGTTATTCACAATACCCCTGGCAATACTGCTTTTGGTATTCCTGCGCGAAAGCCTGAAAATCCTCAAAAAAACAAGCATTATTCTCGCCGCCTTCGGCGGAATAATCGGCATACTACTATTTTTGGCCCACGCAACAGGAAGCCTAAGCGGAATAATCAAAAAAACGCTTGAAAATAAAAACAACTAACAACCCCCTTTGGAAATTACTCAAAAGCCGTTTCTTAAAACAAAAGTTTAAATAACAGTATTACTTTTTCTAACCATAGGTAAGAAAAAAATGGTTGACATATTTTTGAAAGTCGGACCCAAAGGACAAGTAGTAATCCCAAAAGTCATCAGGGAAAGCCTGGGCATTGTCGAAAACAAAACAATTGTTTTGACAGTGAAAGACAAAAGCGTACAGATTAAGGCATCTGAAGGTAGCCTGTTGGTTGAAAAATGGGAAAAACAAGCCAAAAGCCTCAGGCTGAACGTGTCCAAAAACTGGGTTCACGGAGACAAATTATACGAAGAGGAGTTTTCATGAAGGTCTATCTAGACGCAAACTTCTTCGTTTTTGCAGGTTTTGACGCCACGGAAAAGGGAAACCAAGCCAGAAAAATACTGGAGCAAATCGTTTTGGGAAAAAAACAAGCAACAACCTCCGCCCTTTGCTTGGATGAAGTCATGTGGACACTTTTGAAAAACAAAGCAAAACAAAAAATCAGGTCCCACTTGGAAGACACCTACAGCATTCCAAACCTAAAAATAGTTTCAGGCACCTCCCTTTCACCTTTGCGCGCAGTTGACTTCATGGAAAAATACAACTTGAAACCACGCGACGCATTCCACGCGGCCATAATGCAAGAACAAAACCTGAACACCATAATAAGCGACGACAAAGACTTCGACAAAATCAAGGAAATAAAACGAATATGGAAATAACAAGCCCTAGCGCAACCCTCTTTAAAAAAACGCTTTGGGCCACTCCTTCAAAACAGCTTCAAGCAAACCCTGACCTTCGCGCCTGTAAACCAAACGATGCGCACGCAAAACTCCAAAACCAACAAAATTAGTAAGCTTTCGAATCCAACCCCGTCTAAAGGGGTTCTCCAAAAAAGAAGGAACAACATTCTCCGTAACGTAACGCAACTGGGAATAAGCCCGGTCGTGCGCCTTGTGCCACAACTGGTTCAAACGCTCTGGAGAAACCGCGCAAATGGAAGTGTTGCCGCTGCTTCGCAACTCCTCCGCAGTGCCCTCAAGCCAGTACGGCTCCTTCAAATCATCCGGCAAACTCTCATAAACCTCGCTTCCAGGGTAAGGAGAAAAAATGAAGAACCTTGGAAAATCACCGTTCAACTCCCGCGCAAACTCAATCGTCTCATTAATCGTCTTCTCAGAATCAACACGGTGACCTATAATGAAGTAAAGCTCTTGGTTTATGCCAACCTTCTTTGCAATCTTAATAGTCCTGCGAGCCTGGTCAAGAGTAATTCCCTTGCGCATCCACTTCATAACCTCTATGTTGCCCGTTTCAATTCCAAAAGAAGCCGTATGACAACCCGCATTCTTCATCGCACGAAGCATTTCCTCGTCAACAGTGTCAACACGCACCAAACACTTCCACGGCATCACCAAACCCTCCTTTTGCAAGGCACTGCAAAATTCAAGCACCCACTTTTTGTTAACCGCAAACAAGTCGTCAATGAAAAAAAGCTCCCGCCCCCCATGCTTGCCTCGAATCTCCCTTATTTCATCCAAAACATACGAAACAGAATGACGACGGCTCATAACCCCGAAACTTTTAACACAAAAAACGCATCGATAAGGACACCCCCGCGAGCTTACCAGAATGTGAATCGGTTTTTCAAGAAAATTCGAATCGCCGCCAATTTCAACATCGTGGTACTCGTCATGATGATAAGCATCACGCGCAGGATGAGCAATCAAATCAATGTCCTTTGAAAACTCTCGAGACCCATTTTTGACAACACCACCGTCTTTGGACCGGTAAATGGTTCCCTTGACATCAGTTGCATCGCCTTTTGCCTTCAAGTATTCCACAATGCCTTCCTCGCCTTCGGCAAAAACAAACGCAACGTCAACCGCAGCGCACTCTGAAAACACTTGTTCGCCCAAGGCATTGGCATGAGCTCCCCCCAAAATCACTTTACAAAAAGAATTCCACTCCTTAACCGCCTTCATCAACTTGTAAGTGTTGAACATTTCCATCGTGTAACCTGCAAAACCTGCAAAAACAGGTTGTTCGTGAGTCAAAATGTGCTTGAATTTTTCAACCGAAAAATCCGAAATCAAATTAGGCGTGATTATCCTGCAGGTAAAACCCGCCTTTCGAGCTGCCGAGGCAACATAACCAATTGACAAAGAAGGATAATAATTCGGCCCTCCCCAAACATCCACAAGCAACAAGTCAACCATGCAAAACCAACAAAAACCGAGAAAACAAAAATTATGCAAAAACAGTTAAAAAAAGCCGCTTTTTCAAACACAATTAAAAAACAAGCCCTTGTTCACATACTGCAAAACCAAAACAACATCTGTCCGCATAAACAACGTGAAAACAACAAATGAACATATTAACCAAACCCTTTCTTGCACTTGCAGCAATTGCAATCATTACGCTGACATTCCTTTACCTTCCGCAAAACCCCGCAGAAACCCCTTTGCAAGCAACAATCACCCCTAAAGCTTCAACTTCAACGCTTTCCCCAACACCCGAACCCGCACAAACAACAAGCAACAGCAAAACTGACGAAACCCTCGTAACAAGCCCGAATGTTCCCGGAATAAAACTGCCCCAGGGCTTCAAAATAGAAGTTTTCGCAGAAGGCCTAACTGGAAACATCGCGCCTTTTCCAGGAGCACAACCAGGACCGCGATTCATGCTTTGGAACAACAACACGCTTTTTGTAAGCATAATCTCTCAAGGCACAGTAGTAGCACTTAAAGACGAAAACAAAGACTGGAAAGCGGACTTAAAAACAACAATCACAACCGGCCTGAACAAGCCCCATGGACTGGAATACTTTGAAAACTGGCTGTATATAGCCGAAGAACACAGAGTAATACGCCTAAAAGACGCAGACGGAGATTCAATTCCCGACTCTGAAACAGTAGAAATTGTAATCGAAAAACTTCCCTCTCAAGGCCACCATTTCACCAGAACAATTAAAATTCACCAAGACAAACTCTACGTCAGCGTGGGCTCCTCATGCAACGCGTGCTTTGAAGAAGACCCTCATCGGGCGGCCATAATAGAATGCGACACAGACGGAAGCAATTGCGAGGTTTACGCAACCGGACTGCGCAACACAGTCGGATTCATCTTCCACGAAGGCAAAATGTATTCAACCGACAACGGCCGCGACCTTATCGGAAACGACTTGCCCCCAGATGAAATAAACGTAATTGAAAAAGGAGGGGACTATGGCTGGCCAACATGCTTTGGAAAAAACGTCTTGGACACCAACTTCGACAAAAACACGTACATTAAAAATCCGTGCGAAGACAAAAAACCAAGCTTTGTGGACCTGCAAGCCCACTCCGCACCCCTTGGCCTTGCAGTCTACGACGGAGAAATGTTTCCAAACGAATACCAAGGAGAATTGTTCGTGGCATACCACGGCTCTTGGAACCGGGAACCTCCAACAGGATACAAAATAGTAAGAATAAACCTTGACGACTTGACCGTGAAAGACTTTGCAACAGGCTGGCTTAAAGGAACAAGCGTGTCAGGCCGCCCCGTGGACTTAATAGTCGCACTCGACGGCTCAATGCTCGCAAGCGACGACAAAACAGGAAAAATCTACAGAATAAGCTACGACGAAAATTAGACAACTTTTTTATTTTTGACTGTGCGAAATTTCGATTTTTTTTTCTTTTTCCGTCGAGGCTTTTTCTTTTTTTAAGAAAAAGGTGGCAAATGCAGGAGAAGAGATTTGAACTCTTGTACCCCTAAGGGACGAGGCCCTAAACCTCGCGCATTTTCCAGGCTCTGCCACTCCTGCATTTAAAAAAAAAGTCGTAAACTTAGTGTTGTTGCTTGTTTTTCTATGTTTACGGAAGCCGTTTTTTCGGTTTTCCACGTTTCCTAAGCGGAGCGTATTTTTCATCGTAGTAATCCATCAAATGGCTTACCAACGCCTCGTTGAGTTGCTCGTTGTGATCGATTAAAGCGGTTGAAACCGTAACCACATGGCCCAAAAATTCAGAAGGCTTTTTCCCAAGAGACTCAAGATGCGGGATCGTGCCGATCAACAGCGTCAATGGCAAGAAGAGGATACCTTCCGGACACGGCTACTAATTTCTTGTATACAAGCGTCTTGATTTCCTTTTCAACGCGTCCTCTTCCTTTTTTGTGTTTAAAAAAATCAATTTTTTCAATTCCCTCCTGCAACAATCCGTGCACGCCTGTTACCAAGCGATAGGAAAGAACGCTTGGAATCTGCGATTGGTCTAAGACTTTTGGATCTTTTTCCGCTTTTTGTTTTACGTGTTCGGCAACAATCTGAAGCTCTTTGAAACTTTTCCAAAACTTGCTTCTTTTCCCCCAAGGAACCTTCGAACAACTCGGGCAAATTTCTTTTTCTTTCCATTGTAGAGGATAAGAAGGGCAACTGTTTTTAACGCTTTTTCTTAGCGGCGTTGAAAACTTTAACCGCGCAGTACTCTCCGCACATGCTGCAAACGTCTTTGGCGTCTTTGGGAGGCTTTCTTGCACGGTACAACTTGCACTTTTGCCTGTCAAGGGACAGGGAAAACTGCTTTTTCCAATTCAGTTTGGCACGCGCTTTGGACAACTCCAAGTCTTGCTTTCCGCTTGAGGTTCCCCTCGCAACGTCCGCCGCGTGTGCTGCCAGCTTTGCCGCTATCACCCCTTGCTTGACGTCGTCAACATCTGGAAAAGCCAGGTGCTCGGCGGGAGTAACGTAGCACAAAAAGTCCGCGCCTGCCATTGCGGCAACCGCGCCCCCGATAGACGCGGTAAGCTCGTCGTGTCCTGCGCCAATGTCGGTGACCAAAGGACCAAGCACGTAGTACGGAGCGCCTTTGCACAATTTTTTCATCAACCTGACGTGGGATTCAATCGTGTTCAAAGGCATGTGCCCGGGGCCTTCGACTATTACCTGCACGCCCGCCTTCCTTGAACGCATCACGAGTTTCGCGTTGATTTTAAGCTCGGAAAATTGCGCGTAATCGTTTGCGTCGTGCAAACAGCCTGGCCGCATTCCGTCCCCTAAACTCATTGCAACGTCGTACTCGGACAGAATTTCCAAGACATAATCGTACTCTGCAAAAAAAGGGTTTTCCAATCCCGTATCAATCTGCCAGGAAGCCAAAGCGCTTCCACCACGACTTACTATTCCCAAAACGCGCCTTGATTTTTCAAGGGCTTTCAAAGACTGTTTGTTTACCCCACAGTGCACGGTTACGAAGTCCACTCCTTGCCTGCAATGGTCTCGCACGGAATTGAAAAAGTCGTCGCTTGAAGCGTTTTTTCCTTTCTTTTCCAACACGTCGTACACCGGAACAGTACCCAAGGGAACGGGAAGTTTCAAAAGCTTGCGCCGCAACGCCTTTGTGGTAGTACTCAAATCCATCAAAGCGTCCGCGCCGAATTCAAGCGCAACTTTTGCTTTTTCCAATTCTTTCTTTATTGAAGTAAAACCAGGCGAGCAACCGAGATTCGCGTTTATTTTCGTACGAGTGTTTTTGCCTATTGCGCAGGAAAGCGCGTTTTTCCGCCTGTTGTTGCTTGGAAGCACTGCAAAGCCTTCGGCTACCAGTTTCAACAATTTTTTTTCCGGCATTTTCTCGGTTTTTGCCGCGGCTTTCACAGTTTCACTGCTTTTTCGTTTTTTTGCGTCAAACAGCAAGCTCATTAGGCGTCAGATCCCAAAAGTTTGTTTTTTTAGTAAAATAAGGCGCAAATAAGTTAAGCGGGCATAGTTTTTAATCGCAAGCCTCTGAAAATTGTTGGATTAATTGAAATGTTTTCTTTGCCTTGCGTGTATGCCATCACCGAATCTGAATGCCCTCATGCAAAAAGCCCTCTTGAATCGCACGTATTGATTGCAAACGCGGCTTTGGCAGCAGGAGTGAAAGCCATACAGTTCAGGGACAAAACAGCAGATGGAAAACGGCTTTTGAGCCCTGAAAAAGCACACGAGGCATGCGTGAAGATTCGCACGATGTGCATGAAAAAAAACGCTGCGTTCATCATAAACGACGACTTGGAGCTTGCATTAGACCTTGGAGTAGGCGTGCACTTGGGCCAGTCAGAGTTGAAAAAACAAA
The DNA here is from genome assembly GCA_046753405.1 of Candidatus Micrarchaeia archaeon. Classification (GTDB taxonomy): domain Archaea; phylum Micrarchaeota; class Micrarchaeia; order Norongarragalinales; family CAINOH01; genus JBHHTN01. Next base: position 7,464 of record JBHHTN010000026.1, read on the forward strand.
GTATTTCAAAAGCGCGAGAGATTTTACCCGAAAACACGGTTATCGGCGTGTCGGCAAACAGCCTTCGCGAAGCGAAAAAAGCCGCGTTGCAAGACGTTGAATACATCGGCTTGGGACCGGTTTTTCACACAAGGTCTAAGAATGACACGTCAACGCCTTTGGGCATTGCCGCGTTGAACGTCGTGCGCTACGTGTTCAACGAAAACGGGTTGCTTGCACCGATTATTGCAATAGGCGGCATAACCGATTACAACGCCGAGGCAGTCATGCGTTCGGGTGCAGACGGCGTAGCGGTTATTTCAGCTATTTCCCGCGCGAGCGACATGGAGCAAGCCGCAAAAAAACTTGTAGGACTAATAAACAGGTTTTAAGCATCCAACTCGCTCAAAACGTTGCTCATTACAAGCGGAAAAGTTACAGTAACGTCTCCGGTTACGGTTACCGCGTCAGCGTCGTCTTTTATTTTTCCCCAAGATTTTGCCTCTTCAGTGGTAGCCCCGCTCAAAGAACCCGCATGCGAGTGTGCAGTAGTCATGTAAACAGCGTACTCCATTCCGTTTCGCATCAAACACGCCATAATTGCATGGTGCTTGGCCGCTCCTCCGCCTAAAGCTATTACTCCGACTTTTTCAGCGTCAACTGCCTCTTGGACGAGTTTTCCAACGTCTTTGACCACGCTTATTTCAAAACCGGGTTGTTCCTGTTGAAAGAAAAACGCTTGCATGCCCAACGCTCCGTCCGTTATTGCAGGACAATAAACGGAAACGCCTTGTTTTCTTGCCTGGTAAACAAAGGAATTTTCATCTTTTACAAAACGGCCCAGTTCTCGTATTAACTGCGAAGGCCGCCACACTTTTTTCTCCTTGTACAACTCCGCTAGTATTCTTGAAAAAATTTTTTCAAAAGAACCGTACGCCTCGTTTGTAACGTAAATGTTTCCGATTCTGTTAATGCCTTCTTCTCCCAACTTGGCATCGTCAGCGTTAAAACTTCCAACAAAAAACTTGGCCTTATGCGCTTTAATCATGTCCTCTTCAACGGAACCAGCAGTTGTGATTACAACGTCGACGAACTTCTTTTCAATCAACTGCGCGAAAAACCCGCGCAGGCCGCTTGAAACCATGTTGGATGTGAAAGTAAGAATGATTTTAGCTTTTTCACGCTTCATTTTCTTGATTACCTCAGCAGCGCGCTTCAATTGAATTGACTGGTAGCCAACGCTTCCCAATTTATCCACCAGCACGGTTGCCGGCATTCCCGGTTCATACTTGAAGTCTTGAATTTCCTTTTTCAATTCAGTCATTTTGAAACCACGTATTCTCTTGGCGGCTTTAAATTAATAAAATCACTCTTGAAATTGTACGCTCCGACACCTTCAAATTCAACAAAGTCGCCCGCCCGCAATTCAGGCAGCAAAGCGTCTTTTACGAAAACGTCAAGGGAATCCGGAGTGTTGCCCCGAATAATCTGCCTTATTTTCCTGCGATTTGAAGAACAAATTGCAACCGGTGTCAAGCACTCCTCTGCAATCAAAACATCCATCAAAGAATTGTAAAGCGAAGCGTTTACGAAAACAATTCTTTTACCGTGCAACTCCTTCACGTCCTGCACTTTGCACAAAAACCTTCCACATCCAGCGACAAACCGCCCAATCTCGGCGATTAACACAACGCCCTTGAAGACCTTGCGCAATGAATGCAAGTTTTTCTGCACTATTTCAAAAACCTTTTTTGTTTCCCTGCCAGGCAGTGGAAACCCTCCGCCTATGTCTATTATTTGCACGCGCACGCCTTGTTCTGCCAGTTTTTCCGCGCAGCGCCTAACTTTCTTCAGGTTCTCGCCCCAAGCCTTTGAATCCTCGTTGTTGGTCACCAAATGATTGTGCAAGCCAATAACTTCAACCCCGCCTGCAGGGTGCCTTGCACTCCACAGCAAAACGCTTTGATCCATTCCAAGAGTCTGCGCTTTCCTGTAAACAGTACGTGTTTCAACCTTGGTGTTCAACCTAAGCAAAACCCTAACTTTCACCTTTTTTTTTCTGCCGAATTCGTCAAACAAACGCAGCTGAGACGGACAGTCAACGACAAACAAACGCACGCCCGCGCTCCAAACACGCGACAACTCCTTTTCAGTCATGGACGGCTGCAAAAAAACGCTGTTTTTCACGTCTCCCAAAAGCTTTTTCGCAACTAAAACCTCGTTTACAGAACACAACATGAAACTAGAACCCTGTTTTTTCAACAACCGCAAAATGTCTGGATTGGGATTGGTCTTAACGGAATAAGCAACAACTACGTTTCCCAACCCCCGTTTTACCTGCCTGAAAGCGTTCGCTAAATCCTGTTTATAGTGGACAAAACAAGGAGTTTGAAAATTCATGTTTTTCAAGTAAGGATTCTCACCTTCGTAAAAAAGGGAAAAAAATAGGCAAAAGGCCTAGTGTGTTGCCAAAGCAGTAAGCACAGTCTTTGAAATGTTGTTTTTTTCAAAAGTACTTTTTCCCTTGAGTTTCTGCAATGCAAGCTGAGCCGCTTTTACCCCGCTTAGAAACATTCCTCCGAAAATCGGGCCCATTCTAGGCATTCCGCTAACCGAGTTTGCGGCCATGCCCGCCACAATAAGGTTTGGATAGATTTCCTTTGTATTTTCCACCGTGGCCTCTTCTGCTTTTTCAACCCACATTGACCCTTCGCGTCCGACAAAGCCCGGCAAACCGATTTTTTCGCTTACAACACGGGCTACGTCGGCATGGTGCCCCGTAGCGTCAATTACAATCTTGCTTTCCAACGACAAAGGGTCAACGCACTGCGCAGTCAAGTGAGCTACCTGCTGCCAGTTTACAACCACTCCCTTCAAGCCGTCTTGCCTGTAAATGACGTCTTGCACGCGAACTGAATTGAACATTTTCACGCCGTGCTCGAAGGCCTGCGCCAAAAGCTTTGCCGAAACGTAGTAGCTGTCGGCAACGAAGTAACCGTTTTCCTCTTGCAGCTTAATTCCAAAGCTTTCCAAAAACAAGTTCGCAGGTTTTTCAACCACCATTTTCGGAAAAAGCATTCCGCCTTGCCACATTCCGCCACCTGGCTTAATGTCTTTTTCAAGCAAAAGCACTTTGACTCCTTCACGCGCCAAAAGCATGGCCGCAGTTGCACCGCAAGGCCCTGCCCCGACAACTATGACATCGCTTTCGGCATAATCATAAAAATCTTTCAAAAACCCGCCTACAATAGCGCGAGTAATATCCTTTTCACTAATGTTGCTCTCAATATTCATATTCGACTCAACCCCTCTCTTGTTAAATTAAAACTTCCCAAGAAAATTCAACGCACCAAGCTTAATTAAACGCGTTGAAAAAAGAACGAGTTTAATATTCCGCCTTCCTTTAAATAATAAATCTAATTATTTCAAAAAAAAACGGGTGAAAATCAAACAAATGACAGTAAACGCAACAGAAAATTTCATCAAAATAAACCAGCAAAAGCCATTAGTGCACCACTTGACAAACTGGGTGACAATTTACGACTGCGCGCAAATCACGCGCTTATTCGGAGCACTGCCGGTAATGGCGCATGCAAAAGAAGAAGTAGAGCAAATGACTAGAATTTCAAGCGCCTTGGTACTCAACATCGGAACGCTTACAAAAGACTTCGTGGACGCCATGATTCTGGCAGGAAAAGCAGCCAACGAAAAAAACACTCCGGTAATCTTAGACTGCGTGGGAGTCGGCGCGACAACCCTTCGCACAAACGAGGCAAAACGCCTGCTTAAAGAAGTAAAGTTCTCGGTAATCAAAGGCAACGCAGGCGAAATTGGAACTTTATCAGGTGCAGAGGCCGAAGTAAAAGGCGTGGAGTCAATAAACGTCAAAGGAGACAAAAAAGAACTTGCAAAGGCCCTGGCAAAAGCTGAAAACTCTGCAGTGGCAATAACCGGAGAACAAGACGTCGTGGCTTCGCACGAAGGCCTGGTTTACCTTGTTGACAACGGTTCAAAGTGGATGGGAAAAGTAGTTGGAACCGGCTGCATGGCAGCATCCGTAATAGGTTGTTTTACAGCAGTTGAAAAAAACAGTGCAAAAGCAGCAGCAGCCGCTTTGTCAGCATTCGG
>JBHHTN010000027.1:0-11495 GCA_046753405.1 Candidatus Micrarchaeia archaeon
TTCAGACCTTTGTTCAATTTTAATGCCCTTACCGCTTTTCGTCTTCAAGTCAATAGTGCTTGTCGGCGCGGCAACGTAAAACGGAACGTTGAACTCTTTTGCACAAAGCGCCACCTGAAGCGTGCCGATTTTGTTTGCAAAATCGCCGTTTGCAACAATACGATCGGCTCCGACAATAACCAAGTCAACATCCCCTTTGGATTGAAAAAAAGCCCCCGCGTTGTCGGGAATAATCGCGTGCGGAATCTTCTCGTTGGCAAGCTCCCACGCAGTCAAGCGCGCGCCCTGTCCCCGCGGCCGCGTTTCATCCGCAAAAACGAACAGTTTCTTTCCTTTTCTTTTTGCGGCGTAAATTGGCGCAAGCGCGCTTCCCCAGTCAACGAACGCAAGCCATCCGGCATTGCAATGAGTTTGAACCTTGAAACCATTCTTTATGAGTTTTTCTCCGTGCAAACCAATCAACCGGCCAGCTTCTGCGTTTTCGTCTGCAAAGGCGTGTGCCTCCCTTGCCGCAGATTTCACGGGATTGCTTGACTTTTTAGCTGCGTAGTACACGCGGTCGGTTGCATGAAACAAGTCAACAGCAGTGGGACGGGTGCGTTTTATCCTTTTTCGCGCTTTTTCAACAAACTTCCACGGATTTCTCTTTGGCGCTGTTGCAAAGGCTTGAGCCATTGCAAAACCAGCCGTCGCACCAATGGCACCGGCTCCCCGCACAGTCATGAGTTCAATAGCACGCGCGCTTTCCTCAACGCTTTTGCACTTTTTCACTTTGAAAGAAAAAGGAAGCTTGTTCTGGTCTATCAAAGCAACAGTCTTACAGGCCTTATCCGCCCAAACGGTTCTGTAATGTTTTTTGCCCACTTTCAAAGATTAACTTTCAACTCCCCAAAAAAAAGTTCGATTGAACTGTTTTTTGTTTGAAACCGCATAAAAGGCTTTTCACGCAATTTTTCCAAAAGGCTTTTATTGCCCTTTTGTGCTTTAATCTGTTGCACATGGGCAAAAAAAAGTTTCGGTACTTGAATTTATCTTCTGATTTTACAAGCGAACGCTTTATTTTAAACGAATTGAACGAAAAACAAATCGCACTTGCAGGCATTGCATTGCTTGTTGCAGTAGTTGTAGTGCTTGTCTTGGCCTAAAAACCGAAAAGCACTTTCAAAACAAGTTTTTCGGTTTTTTTATAACTCCTTAGAGTCAAGCTTACAAAAAAAAAGTTGGTAAAAAATGCAAGTAACAGGTTCAAAAGCGATTTTGGAGTCGTTGAAAAAAGAAAAAGTTAAAACCGCGTTCGGGTACCCAGGCGGCGCCATAATGCCATTATACGACGAGTTTTTGAACGAGGAAAAAAACTTCAGGCACGTTTTAATGCGCCATGAACAAGGAGCCGCGCACGCAGCAGAAGGCTTTGCCCGCGCCTCAGGCGACATAGGCGTGTGCATTTCCACAAGCGGCCCGGGTGCAACAAACCTCGTAACCGGCTTGGTAGACGCTTTTTGCGATTCCGTTCCAGTTGTGGCCTTGTCCGGACAAGTACCAACAAACCTAATTGGAAACGACGCTTTCCAGGAAGCGGACATGTTCGGACTAACCATGCCCATGGTAAAACACAACTTCAAAATAATGAGTGCAAGCGACATTCCAAGGGTTTTCAAAAGCGCGTTTCACATCGCGCGCACAGGCAGGCCCGGACCGGTTCACATCGACCTGCCAAAAGACGTTCAAACAAACAAATTAGACTTCAAGTACCCAGAGTCAATAAAACTCAAAGGATACAACCCTAACTTCGAAGGCCATCCCATGCAAATAAAAAAAGCAGTTGAAATGCTTCTCAACGCGGAAAGACCGCTTATTTTTGCCGGAGGCGGAGTTGTTATTGCAAACGCTTCCCAAGAATTGACCAAACTGGCCGAATCACTTTTTTGCCCGGTCATAACAACGCTTATGTCAAAAGGCGTTTTCGACGAAGAACACCCCCTTTGCCTTGGCATGGCCGGAATGCACGGAAGAAAAACCGCGAATTACGCAATAGAAAACTGCGACTTGATTCTGGCAGTTGGCACGCGTTTTTCAGACCGAGTAACAGGAAACTTGAAAACATTCGCGCCGCATGCAAAAATAATCCACGTTGACCTGGACGCAAGCGAAATAGGAAAAAACGTAAGGGCGGACCTGCCAATTGTAGGAGACGCAAAAAAAACTCTTGGCGGAATGCTCGAGATAATTAAAAATACAAAGGCAAAAGAACTTTCCAAAAAGCATTCAAAGTGGAGCAGTAAAATGAAACAGTTGCGAAAAAACTGCGACTGCAACCTGGACTACCCAAGCACGCCGATAAAACCACAAAAAGTAATTTTTGAACTGCAAAAAGTTTTAGGAAGAAAAAGCATTGTTACAACGGAAGTGGGCCAAAACCAAATGTGGGCAGCACACTTCCTGCGGTTAAACAAGACCCGTTCCTTCATTTCCTCAGGAGGCCTTGGAACAATGGGCTTTGGACTTCCCGCGGCAATAGGAGCAAAAGCGGCAAAGCCCGACCACGACGTTTTCGACGTTGCAGGCGACGGAAGCCTGCTTATGACCTGCCAAGAACTTTTAACTTCAAAAAACGAAGAGCTGCCCGTAATAGTAGTATTGTTGAACAACAACTGGCTTGGAATGGTAAAACAATGGCAAAAACTATTCTTCGACAAAAGGTACGCCTCCACACACTTAGGAGAACAAGCAGACTTCGTAAAACTCGCCGAGTCCTTCGGTTGCAGCGGAGAAACAGTGAAAAAACCAAGAGAAATAAAACAAGCCCTTGAAAACGCTTTGAAAAGCGACGTTTCCTACGTGGTGGACATTCACACAGACCCCGAAGAAGACGTGTTGCCCATGCTTCCTCCAGGCGGAACAACAAACGCCAACATGCTCGGAGAATGCCCCTGGCACGAGCGGCATTAAACGAGATGACGAAAATGAGTGCTTCAACAAAAAAACAAAAACGCCACATAATTTCAATCCTAGTCGAAGACAAGTTCGGAGTAATGCAGCGAGTATCCGGAGTCTTCTCCAAGCGAGGCTTCAACATCGACAGCATCACCGTAGGCAAAAGCGAACAGGTGGAAATGTCCCGCATAATAATTTCCTTCAAAGGCTCGCAAGACCTGACAGAAAAAATAATCAAGCAGTTAAACAAACTAGTTGACACGATTAAAGTGCTTGAATTAAAAAACAACGTTGCGGCACGCGAAATATGCCTTGTCAAAGTGCACGTGAAAAACTTCGAGGCAAGAAACGAACTTATGAACTACGCCAAAGTATACGAAGCCAAAATCTTGGACGTTTCCCAAAAGGCACTGATAATCGAAGTAACCGGAGACACCGACAAAATAAAAAACTTTTTAGACCTCTTGCGGCCTTTTGGAATAAAGGAAGTTAACCGAACAGGAATAACCGCAATAGAAAAAAGCTAAACCCCGAACCGGTCCAAGTCAATTATTCCGCGTTTAATTTCAACGCCTTCCCCTTCAAGTTTTTTGACCTTGTTTTTTGTCCCTCGCGCAAAACCCCCAACGCCCCCATCACTTCTAACCACCCGATGACACGGAACATTACGGTCCTTGTTTTTGTTCAACGCGTTTCCAACAGCCCGCGCAGCAGCAGGCTTGTTTATTGCCAGTGCTATCGCAGAATAAGTGGAAACACTACCCTTGGGAATGCGACGCGTTGCATTGAAAACAAGTTTTTCAAAACCCGTGAACATTCAGTAAACCTGAAAATTACAAAAGAAGCAGCACTATAAATCCTAAAAGCAAGAAAATGAAAATAATAGTTGCAATCGCGGTGTAAAGATACGCCAAAAAAGCAAGCACCAACGGAAGAAAGACAACGACCCAACCAACGTCCGCGCCCATATTGCTTTTTGCAAGAGAAAGACCAGAGGCCATTCCAATGAAAAACAAAATCATGGAGAACATTACAAAACGTCGCACGGCAAACGTTGTAGTGCCGACAATCCAACCTGCAACCTTGTCAATAAAACCGCTTATTCCCGCCATTTCACAATCAACAACTCTTAAACTTATTTGACAGTAATCAATTTAAAAACCTGCGCAATAAAAAAACCCAAAAAAAAAAGCTTATCGCTAAACAAAAGCGGAAAAAAAAACGGTTTTGGGAAAAAGATTTTTTTTGCACGCCGCACAGAAAAAGAAAAGAACAAAAAAACCATTGCATTTTCAAACAAAGCCCTCTTTTTGTAGGGAAACTTTTTGCTTAAAATTTTTGCTTCCCCACGAAACTCGCAGAATACCCTTTCTCATCGAAAAAAAAATTTTCTTGAAAGAGCGAGTGGCTTAAAACAAATAGTTTCGTGGAGTAAAGGCCTTTAGTAACGGTTAGCTACACCAGTCGCTTACGCTTCTGGCTTACACGCCCGTTCTATCAAACGCGTCTGCTACGCGCGACCTAAGCTGTCTCGTTTTGGGAACGGCTTCGTCCTTAGATGCTTTCAGGGCTTATCCGTATAGCGCGTGGCTACCCTGCGATCCCGGTAGAGAGCAGGTTAACTAGAGGCGCCGAAACCTCGTTCCTCTCGTACTTGAAGTTCCTTACCCTCAGACAGCAAAACACTTCTAGGAGATGCCACCGAACTGTCTCGCAACGTTCTGAACCCAACTAACGTAGGACTTTGATGGATGAACAACCCAACCCTTGGCGGCTCCTGCACCGCCAGGATGACCTGAGCCGATAGCGATGTACCAAGGCGCGGGGTCGATATGAACTCTCGCCCGCGACCAGCCTGTTACCCCCGGGGTAGCTTGTCTGTCAGAATGAGCTCTCATTAAAAGAGAACATCATTGTTCGTTAAGTCCGACTTTCGTCTCTGCGCACCATTTTGTTAAGAGCACAGTCAGGCCAACATTTGTCTTTAACCCTCTACTCTGGATTCCTGACCCAGATGAGTTGACCATTGAGCGCCTTTGTTTTTTTATCGAAGGCGTACCGCCCCAGTCAAACCGCCCAGCTGCAGCTGTCCTTTTTACAGTTAGACCTACAGTCAACAAAGAGCAGTGTCACACTTTTGCCTATCAACCCCCCGAAAGGAATTGCATAACGGCTCCTGCTTACGCTTTGCATCATCAACCATAAGTCAACAACAGCCTGCGGTAAAGCTCCACGGGGTCTTCGTTTCCCCCTAGAAGTTCTCAGCATGTTCACTGAGTAGTAGGTTCGCCAGGTCCACGACAAGGACAGTAGGACACTCGTTACGCCATTCATGCGAGCCGCCAATTAAGCGGCGAGGTATTACGCTACCTTAAGAGAGTCAGAGTTTAGAGTTCAAAACCTTCTCACTTAAAAACGAAAGCTTTTCCAGTTTTTCAGCATGTTTAAATGGAATTTCTTCCACAAATTTGGAACAATCTATAACACCATAGATTCTCAAATGATATTGAAGAAGTTTCCCATGCCTATTGTTGTACGGTCCATTCAAAAAAGATCGTATGCCTAATCTATCCAGAGTTCTACGCGCAACTTCAAGTTGCTCCAGTCCCTTACAGGACTGTGTGATGTCAAACACTGGAATTTTCGATATTAGACGAAAGATAAATACTGCCTTCCGAATCAAATAATCCGGCGACAAAACTTCTTCCGTCAAGAATTTCTTCGCTTTGAAGATCGAGAATTTTTTTGGTCATTTCCCTGTCTCTTTTTCTGAGCCAGAAAACGTCACGCTTGAAAATTCTTCCCTTGAAACCGAACAAACGGTTCAAGATGGAATTTATTAGGTCAAGCCATTCCCGATTTTTTTGGTAGAACTGCAACTCCGAACGTTTAACGTCCAAGTATGCGTCTCCCATTGCTCCAAGCAAATACTCTTCATCGGCATTCATACAAAAATACTGAAAAAACCCGGCTTTAAAGAGGAGCAAACCTCTTTTCCACTGAAAAAAAGAGGAGAAGATTTGAATTACTCCCGCTCTTCAGAAGTCCTTCACCAGGTTGAAACCCGGGTTCAGATACTTCCAGTGAGCAGGCGTCAGCATCCGTACTCAACGTTTCCGTCTTGCGGATACCTGTGTTTTTGCTAAACAGTCGGTGTCCCCTTGTCACTGCGACCTACAAGTCCCCATTGAAATTTCTTTCTTTGGAAAAGTGTAGGCACCCCTTATCCCTAAGTTACGGGGCCATTTTGCCGAGTTCCCATGCCGTGGTTATCCTGCCACGCCTTGGCCTTCTGAGCCAGGGGCACCTTTCAGCGTTGACCTTTTTTTTATTCTTTTTTGTGGAGAAAAGCTCTTGATTTTTCTTTCTTTTTTGCTTGAGCTTTTTTTCTTTCTTTCACAAAGAAAGAAAAAAGGTCACTGTACTGGTTCTGGGTACGATCACACAAAAAACTTTTTGCACTCGTTTCATGGACTCGCGGAAGTAGGCCCAACCCTCTTGCGAGGGCTATTTCCAACTTAAGCGGATGCTCCTCGTTACGAGACTTCTCCGCCCTGGTTCGGTTAAACACGGTTTTAACGCGTGCTGGACTTATCCCCAAGTGTTGAATGCAAACTTGCGTTGCCGCGTGCACTTGTGTGGTAAACGAATATTAACGCTTTTCCCATTCGGCATCGCGTTTACGCTTAGCCTTAGGATCGACTTACTCTTGTCCGATTAGCGTTGACAAGAAACCCTTGCCCTTTCGGCGTCCAAGATTCTCACCTGGATTTGATGCTACTAGCGCCAAGATCTTCGTAACTATTCGATCGACAAGACCTCACGGCCTTGCTTCTGCTCGAACAGTTCGCCCTCCTACTCGATGCGCAGTCAACGACTGCGCCGCTGGGGTATCGGTGTCTGACTTAGTCCCGATAGTTTGTGAAGCCGTTAACCTTAACGGGTCCGCTATTACGCGTTGTTTAAAGGATGGCAGCTTCTGTTCCTACCTCCCCGCTGTCTGTGGAAAACGACGTCTTCAATTTACACTCAGCCAGATCTTCGGGACCTTAATCCCAGTAGGGGTCCTTCCCCTCTCGGCAGGCGCGCTTACCTCGCCTAGCCCAACTCCCGTCTTCTCTGACAATAATAGCTTCGGAGTTTGACAAGGAAGCGAGGATTTTACTCCCCAATCTTCCAAATCAGTAGCTCTACCTATTATTTGTCTCCAACGAGGCTGACCTACGGGTCACTTCGGAGGGAACCCGCTATTGCCAAGCTCGAATGAACTTTCACCCCTAAGCGTGGGTCACCCAAGCAGATATACTAGCACTGGTTGCGGGCCTCCACCAACCGGAAGGTCGGCTTCACCCTGCCCACGTATAGATCGCTTTGGCTTCGGGTCTTAAAACAGTGACTTGAGGCCTGTTAGGACCTTCCGCCTCGCAGAACAAGTCTGTTGCGCGGTGTCGCTTTCGCTGTGCACAATGCTTGCCACTGCCTTAAACTCCTTGGCTCTTGCTTCAAGAAGTAGGACGAGACACTAGTTCCAACCTTGCGGCTGTTCATTCCTTTCATGCCAATCGCCTTCTTGTAGCCACTCAAATTCAGGCACTTTTCACCCCGTTTTCACGGTTCTTTTCAGTTTTCCCTCTCGGTACTAAATACGCTATCGGTCTTGGGTTATATTTAGAGTTCGAAGTTAATCCTCCGATCTTTCACGCTTCAAAACCATGAAACGCTACTCAGGAACCAATCTCATCCCAAAATCTTTTCGCCTACAAGGCTTTAACTTTGTGTCGCAGAGCTTTACAGCTCACTTCGGCTAAAATTTTGGCATTAAATGACTGGCCCGTACACCACATTTGCAAAACGCGTTGCCGCGATTGCATTCGGTTTGCTCTCATCCACGTTCGTTCGCACTACTTGTGGAATCTCTTGGGTTGATTTCTTTTCCTCTGCATACTAAGATATTTCAATTCTGCAGGTTTGCATTCCTCTCGGAACAATTCGGGAACCCTGTGGTTCAAAGGATGCATGCTCCTACCCACGGCTTTTCGCAGCTTGCCACGCCCTTCTTCGCTTCCCAAGCCTAACCATCCACTGAGTGGCAGCAAAAGTTAGCAAAATAGCAGCAAAAATCCTACTCTAGAGAACTTCTTTGCTTTACAATGCTTTTTCGTCTTCTTTTTCTGCACGGCTTCATGCAAAATCTTTTTCCCTTTTTTTTGTTTTCCTTGCAAAAGGAAAACTTGGGAAACGTGGATTTTTTAGCCTTAAAATGCACGATGCTTGACAGGCGGTCAAAGTCTCACTCGGCATTTTTTTTTTGATTTTTGCCTGTTAAAAAAAATTTGACTTTTTTTCAAGGCACACAAAATAAAACAAAATTTTTTGCCCGTCTTTTTTAAAAAAAATTAAATGGATGGACCCGACGGGACTTTCAAAAAAAAACTTTTCAGTTTTTCTTTTTTTGGGTGGCGACTTTTCTTCTTTTTGGGAAAAGGAAGAAAAGGTGCCATTTTGAACCCGTGGCCTCCTGCTTTTCTGGCATTTTACAAAAGAAAAGTTTCTTTCTTTTTCGGTTTACCCATTTTTTTTCTTTTTGGGAGCCGACTTTTTCTTTTTTTAGGAAAAAAAGAAAAAGGTGGCATGCAAAGCAGGCGCGCTACCACTGCGCTACGGGCCCGTTAAAAAAATTTTTTGACAGGTCTTATTTTTGGTTCAAACAAGGAATTTGCAAAAGGAAAATCGGGCGGTTGCACGATTTATCGTTTTTCCCAAATTAGTTCTTGTACTATTTGGAGGTGATCTAGCCGCAGGTTCCCCTACGGCTACCTTGTTACGACTTAACCCTCCTTACCTAGTTCTAGCTCGACACGATCACGAAGACCGGGCCTCACTAAAACCAAGCTTGGATGGCTTGACGGGCGGTGTGTGCAAGGAGCGGGGACATATTCACCGCGCGATGATGACACGCGATTACTAGGGATTCCAGCTTCATGGGGACGAGTTTCAGCCCCCAATCTGAACTTAGGCCAAGTTTAGGAGATTGCCTTCGCCTTTCGGCGTCGGAGCCCATTGTCTTGGTCATTGTATGCCACGTGTGGCCCAGAAGATTCGGGCCATACAGACCTAGCGTCGCCTCCTCCTTCCTCCCGCTTAACGCAGGCAGTCTCCACAGAGTGCCCCCAAGATTGCTCTTGAAGTTGCAACAGTGGACGGAGATCTCGTTCGTTGCAGGACTTAACCTGACACCTCACGGCACGAACTGACGCTGGCCATGCAACACCTCTCGGCTCGTTGGCTAAGACCTTTAGTCTGAGCTTCATACTGCCGTCTCTTCTGGTGAGTTTCCCGGCGTTGAATCCAATTGAACCGCAGCATCCACCCCTTGTGGTGCTCCCCCGCCAATTCCTTTAAGTTTCAGTCTTGCGACCGTACTCCCCAAGTGGCAAACTAAACCCCTTCGGTACGACACTGCACCCGCTCTAAGCAAGTGCAACGCCTAGTTTGCATCATTTACTGCTAGGACTTTCCGGCGCAAGCCAACCATATAAAAAATTAAAATTCGCAACGTTTTGTTTGCCGGTTATGTCTATTCTGTTTGCTCCGTCAGAACACCTGCTTAAAGAACAGGAAATTTTGTCTGCACGGATTAAATCATACACTTTTTTGGCAACATTTTCGTTGCATATTTCAAAGCCTATTCGCGGCTTGTTTCTCCAAAGATATTCGTACGCTTCTGCATCAAACAACCCTCTGATGAATTGTCTTGAGAGAAGTTTTGAACGCTTGGGAAACTGGAAATTTTTGCTCTTGTTCTTTGAAGGAAATCCGAGAAGTTTTCTGAAATTTTTCTCTATTTCAACAGAGTAAAACGAAACAATATAAAGTGTGTGTCCGTCCTTAAAAATCCGTTTTTTAAACTTCGGTTCCCGTCCAAATAATCGCTTCATTATGTCTGCGATTTTTTTTGCATCTTTGCGGTGCTTGGTTCCAATGCTTATTCCTCTGCTTTGAAACCAACCGTCTCCAGCAAAAAGCCCTAAAAGATAGAAGAATTCTTTGGTTGTTTCCATAAGTAGACGTTGGAATTCTTGTCTTTAAAGGTTTGAGCAAGTTGTTTTCCAATGAAAGTTAGGTTGATTTGCGTACCCGGGTATCTAATCCGGTTCGCTCCCCTAGCCTTCGCCCCTCACCGTCGGATGTGTTTTGGCCAAACGCCTTCGCCACCGAGGGTCCTTTAAGGATTACAGGATTTTACTCCTCCCCCTAAAGTACCTTTGGCCTCCCCCACTCCCAAGCTTGGTAGTGCTTTCTGCAAGCCCCACGGTTAAGCCGTAGGATTTCACAAAAAGTTTGCCAAGCCGGCTACGGGCTCTTTAGACTCAATATTCATGGATACTACTCGTGCTACCTGTATTACCGCGGCGGCTGGCACAGGATTTACCCACCACTTATTCGACAAGTTATTCAAGCTTGCCAAAAGCTCCTCGTTAGAAGAGCACTCGGATTCCCCCCGTCACGCTTGCGCGCATTGCGGAAATTTCGCGCCTGCTGCACCCCGTAGGGCTCGGGTCCTTGTCTCAGTACCCGTCTCCGGGCCACTACTCCCATAGCCCGTACTGATTACAGGCTTGGTGGGCCTTTACCCCACCAACAACCTAATCAGCCGCAGTCCCATCCTTGAGCGCCACCGCTGCAATTTGCGGCGTGTTTGGGTCAGATGCCAGTTCCAGGCATTCTGGCCTATCGGGTATTACCGTCAGTTTCCCGACGTTATCCCCGTCTCAAGGGTAGGTTGACTACGTATTACTGAGCCGTTTGCCAAGGCAGGAAGCCCTGCCTTTAAACTTGCATGGCTTAGTCGAAATCCGATAGCAGTATCCTCCAGCAGGATCAACTGGAATTATCCTGCAAGCAAAATTTGCCTGCAGGATGGAAAGTCGCAAGAACTATTTTTTGCTTCCTTATTTGATTAATAAGACCTGTCGTAAGTCGAATCTGAATGCCAAAACGTTACTGACACGACCTCAAATTCCCATACTCGGAAAACCGCATTAGAAAATTTTTTTGACAAAACTTCATGCCTGTTGCTGGAACTCATTTTGGTCGGAGTGCTCTTAACGAGACAAAGAAGTCTCTCCTCCTTAAAAAGAAGTTTTCAACAGGAAAAGATGTTTTTGTCAAAAAAAATTGGAATTGGTCATCGCAGGATATAATTAGCTTCCAATTCTCGCCGGTTTGATGCGGCTGTTTTCCTTTTCCTAAAAAAAATTCTTGCATACCACTTTTTAGTCGAATGCAAGCGGATATAAATTTGGGCGCTTTTCCTTTATAAAGGTTTTTGCTTTATTTTGCCGCTTGTTTGAGTGTTGACAACCTTGCCTGCACGCCTATTATTGCAACGTCGTGTTCTTTGTCAAGTTGAGTGAACGTTGCGTTACTTATTTCGCCTTTCATGAACCTTTTTTTGGTTTCGTTTTTTATGTTTCTTAAGTGTTTTAGTCTTTGTTCCAACTCCTGTATTTCGTTTTTGGCGCTGTCTCTTAATTCTCTGAACCGCGATTTCTCAATTG
>JBHHTN010000028.1:0-11072 GCA_046753405.1 Candidatus Micrarchaeia archaeon
TGCAAAAACGCGAAGTTTTGCATGGAAGAGTTGACTTCAAGGCTTGTCTTGTCCCAGGAGGGGTACTTGTAGTAGAAACCAAGCGGGTTTATGTGAATTCTTGGAGGAGTGCTTGAAGGTTGCGGTTCAAAGGAAAACTGCAGTTTTTTTGGGGCGTAGTGGTTTTTGATGAATGTTTCAAACGCACCGAGTGCTTCTGGAAAGTTTGCCGTTGCAGGAAGGTTGTCTTTGAATGAAGCTTTTTTTTCGTTGATTTCAATTTTAACATCTAAAACATCGGGTAATTCTTCGGAAACGTCGTTCCAGGTGTAAGCGATTTTTTCTGTTGCAAGCAGGTTTTTGACTTCGACTTGTCTGGAGGCGTCTTCTGTTTGCAAGACAGCAAGGCTCAGTAAGAGTGATAGCCATAATGCCACGCTTGCTGTTATGAATATTCCTCTCATTCTTGCCACACTTGTATTGTTGCAATTCCAACTGTTGGTTTGTTGTTTGAATAGTAAAAAACGCGTTTTGATGATGCCGCGGGACTTTTTGCAATAAGAGGGGTGTTGAACGACCTGCAGTGGCAGAAGTTGTTTGTCGGAGTGCTGCCTGAGAGGGTGCAAGTCGTGCATGTTCCTCCGGTTTCGTATTGGTATGTGTCTATTTTTATTCTTCCTTTGAGTTTTGCTTGCAACAATTCGTTCAACGTGGTTTCGAGCGTTGTTGTTGCATCTTCGTCTGTTTGTTCGAATAAGTTGTTTAAGGTGCCGTCTTTGTCCAAAGTGTTCAAGACATCTAAGCTTGTTTGTTGCAGTTTTAAAATCCGGTTGTTGCCTCCGCTTTCGTCTGCGCGTATTTCGGCCAAGGCTCCAAGTACTATTATGGCTAGGACAAAGGCGATTATTGCATCAAGTGTAAAGACGAATCCTTTCTTCATTTTCCCACGTCCAGTTGCAGAAATACGCGGTTGTTTTTGTAAACTGCCAGGCGTTTGTTTGAAACAATTTTGTTGCCGGTTGTTCCGCCGAAAGACGCGTTTCCTTGAAAAGTCGGCGGGGCGTCTACGAAGACGGTGGTGCCGTTTGTGTAGTACAGTTTAAAGTAGGTTGAAACGCTGCCAAGGCCTAAAAGTTCTCTGGAGCGTTCTTGGTTTGAAACAGACAAATTGAGGAATTCTGCCAAGCGCGTTTGGTCGATCACGCCGCGTTGTGCTGATAGGCCCATTGTTTGCACGTTGTTTGCATTCCAATCAGGGGGGAACCCTTTGCTTTCAATGAGGTAATTGGTTGCAGTGCGCACTTTTATGTTTAGTTCGTTGAATGAATAGCTTTCCGATTTTGAAAAATCCATTTGCGTGTTTAAGATGATGAGGAGAATTACTGAAAAAACTACTATTGCGATTAGTCCGTCTATGGAGGAGGTTTGCCCTTTATTTTTCAGCTATTACCACCTCCTCTGGAGAGTTGTTTACCCAGTAAGCTCCTTGTGAGAGTGCAAAGTTTTGGTCGCCTGTAGAGTTTACCACTTTTATTGTTTGCAGCGATTGGACTATTTCGTTTTCGTCCCATTTTACGTCAAGTGAGTAATTGTAAACGTTTAGCGTGAAGTTTTCTTCGTTGTCTAACGTTGGGGGCACGGTGAATTCCGCGCTGTAGCCTGGGTTGTGGGCGGCAAGGTTAACTAATAAGCCGAGTTTTCGCGCAAGCTTGCGTGCGGAGACGAGGGTTTTTCCCTCGCTTAAGTTGGCGTATTCAAGGTAGTAGTATGCTTGAAACAGTGCGAATATTCCAAGGAGTATTGTGAACACGATTAAAAATTCTGTTGAAAGTTGCGCCCGCATTTTTCAATCCGCCCGGTAAGCAGTTGCAAAGCTTTTGTAATTCCTGTCCCCTCGCCTTTCGATTTCTTGGTAGCCTGACCAAGAAGAGCCGTCCCAGCGCGTGACGGACAAGTCGTGGGCGGCATCAAGGTCTGCAAAAACCATGTCGTTTCCGCTTGCGTTTGCGGCAAGTTCAATCCACCTGGTGTTGGAGCCTATGTTGACAATATTTGACGGCGAGCTCCAGCTTGCACCGTTCCAAGTGCGGTACGCCGGAGACGTGTCCCTGCGCTCTCCGTATGCTATTACTGCGTTGCCGTCTGCTTGGTATGCAACGTCGAAAGAGCGTTGTCCGTGTGTCTGCAGGTTGTTGTCCAGCTCCTGGTTGGCTGCGAAAGAACTTCCGTCCCACGCCTGTGCGTTCAAGTCACGCGACGAGTCCAAAACTGCGAGCATTATTTCGTCGCTTGAGGGGTTGGAGGCAAGCCTTATCCATCGCGGCGATGCTCCGACGTTGTTTGCGTTTGACTGAGCGCTCCAGCTTCCTGCGCTGTACGTCCTGTAAGCGGGATTGGATGAACCGTCGTTTAAGTAAACTGCGAGGGCGTTCCCGCTTGAAGACTCGTATGCTACGTCAAATACTTGTCTTGTGGGAAGGTCGTCGACGTTTGTTGAGAGGGTTTGCGCCGCGCTCCATGCGTTTCCGTCCCAGACTTGCGCGTGCAACTCCGAGTCGTCTTTCAAAGTCACAAGCATTATTTCGTTAGAGCCTGGTTTTGATGCAAGAACGATCCAGTTCAGGTCTCCGGAACCTCCGATGCTTGACGCGCTTTGCTCGCTGCTCCAAGTGTTTCCGTCCCAAACGCGGTAATTAACGTTGTTTGTTCCTGTTCTGTAAACTACAAGTGCGTCTCCGCTTAATTGCTCGTATGCAACGTGGAAAGAGCGCGAGGGGGCGTCGGCAAGTGACGCGCTTGCAAGGGTTGCAAAATTGGTCCAGATTCTTCCGTTCCAAACTTGGGCTTCCAAGTTGTTGCTTGTTGTCTGCGTTGCAAAAACCATTTCGTTTCTTGTAGGCGAGGCTTTCAAAACGTGGTTTCTCCTGTTGTCTTGCGTTGTTTGCAGCGTGTTGGATTCAACGCCCCAATTGCTGCTGTTGTAAATTCGGTACCGCGGCGTGATTAGGTCTAAGTTGTCAAAGTATGCTATGATTGTGTTGACCTCTGGCCGCGGCAAGAACACGGTTGCCTGGCGTTGCGAGCTTTGGCTTGCAAGGCCGTCGGTGTTGTTGGCAAACACGGAGTAAGAGTACGAGGTTTCCGCAAGGCTTGTCTTGTTGGCGTAGCAGTAGGTTGCAGTGCAGGTCATTGACTCGTTGACGCCGTTCCAGTCAAGCAAGGCGTAGTCTGCAAGTCCTGAGAGGCTTATGTTTATTGTTATGTAGTCTATTGGTACTGTGGACCCGTCAGGCGGCGTTGGGTTTACAAAGGAGAACGAGTAGCCGGATATGAGGCTTGCAAGGCCCACGCTTACGTTTCCGTTTGACTCAAGTTCAAAGGAGACCAGGTACCTTCCTTCTGATGAGGGAAGCGTTGTTGGAGTCATGTTCGCGTCGGTGAAAGTTGTAACGTTTATTGGGATTCCGTTTTTGTTGTAAATGGTTAAAGTGACTTCCTGGTTTTCAACGCTTGTTTTTTTAACGTTTGGGGGGATGTAGATTTCAACGGTTGTTCTTGACCCTTCTTCTTGCCAGTACACTAGTTCTGCTGCTTCTGCGACTTTTCTTGAAGTTGCCTCGGCTTGCGTGAAGTACGCCTGTGTTTTGTACTCTTCTTGTACTGTGAACGCCAGCAGGAGGAGCGCTGTTAAAACCAGGATTACTATTACCGCGTATTCTAAGGCGGCTTGCCCTCGCGAAAACATTAACGAAGCACGCAACGGCTCAATTTAATGGTTTTCACGCTTTGCGTTCGTTTTGTGTTTCAAGTGTTTGCCCGTGCGTTTTTTTTAGGCGTTTTATGAAATTGGTGTTTTTGAATCCGTATGTTTTTCCAAAGCTGATCATTTCCTTTGAAACGAATATGAATATGAGTGTTCCCACGAATGCTGTTCCGAAACTTAAAAGTTCGAGGGTTTCGGCTTGGGTTGTTTTGTTTTCAGAGGTCATTACGCTTGCCAAAAGGCTGAAAATTGAACTTGTGAAGAACCACCAGGCTGCAAGTGTTGCCTGCGAGAATAGTTTCCTGAAATGTCCTTGCGTCGCGTTTTTGGCTATTGTCAGGGAGTACGCCAGTACTGCGAATACTATTGTTGCTGCAGTTGCAAGTAAGAACAAGGGGTCAATCAAACTTAATCACCTTTTTTAGAATTCCTCCGTGTGTGTCAAGAAATCTTACTGCTAAGAATAACGCGATGTATGAGGAAAGCGCGAAGAAGTGTTCAAGGAAAGCGGTTCTGAGGGTTCCCAGTAGGTATGCTAAGTGCATTATCCAAAAAATGCTTTGCAGAAATCCGAAGACTATGAAGTAGTTGATGGATTTTTCAAGGCGGCCTGAAACGAATTTTCGCGCTTTCATGAAGTAAAACAATACGAGCACCATTGCCATGAGGCCGAAAAGCACGCTTATTATCATTATTCCGGATGTTTTGACGGGTGCACTTTGCGTTACTGCAAGAGCGTTGTTTGCTAAAATTAACACGAAGAAGGCGATTGCTGTTCCTGTGCTTTTCATTTTTTTCAAAAACGTTTTTGCTTCTTTGGTCATTTTCAATCAACTGTTTGCACTGGTTTCGCTTTCAACAACCGATTCGAAAAATGGCGATATTTTGTTAATCAAATCGCGGTGTTTTTCTTTCGTTGTAAGCACTATTGTTTTCGTGTTGTTTTCCGCTGCAATTTTAAGAAGGGATGAAACAAAGCGCATTAGGATTTCTTCGTCATTGAAGATGCTGAAGAGGCGCAACGCGTCTATTACAAGGTACTTTTCTCCGTCAATTGAGCTTAGGAACTGTTCGATTATTATTGAAATTCCGGTCAGGTCGTCCGGTTCCTTGACAAAAAAAACGTTGTCGTTGTTTACGGTTGGCTCTCCTGCAAAAATCGTACAGCAGTCAACGAAAAAAATGTTGTTTTTATGGATGTTTTCGATTTTCAGTTCTTTCAAAATAACGTTGTAGGGCCGCGTCAAAAGAATTTGAATTACGGGTTTTTTGGCCACTTCCTTTAAAACTTCGTGAAAAGCGTGTTGAAGGCTTCCTGCCTTTGACACTAACAGGACGCTGTTGTTTTCAGTGATTGCTTTCAAGAACCCTTTTTTCATGCAAAAACCAAGATTTTTTTTAGTTTCTTAAGTCTAAAGCGCTTTCCAAGTAGGCGTTTAGAAATTCTTCTACCAACGGGTCTAAATCGTTTCCGTACGAAAGCAGGAATCCTTCAATGTCCAGTATTCTGATTTTGTTGACCAGGTGGTAAAGGAATTTGGAGACGGTTTCAGAGTCGTGGTATACGCTTAGGCTTGTAACTGCGTCCAAGACCAGGAAGTTGTTTTGCGATTTTGAGGACTTAACCGCTTCTGCAACGGCCATGCTTAGGCTTGTAAGGTTTTGAACGCTTTCAAGGCAAACGCCGCGTTCTGCCCCGCAGTTAGGACCCGAAACGCACTCTATGACAAAGAGTTTCTTTACGTCTATCTTTTCTTTTTGCAGCGTTGATGCCAAAGAGGCGTACGGTCGCGTTAGGGAAATGTAAATAACGTTCTTTTTTTGCTTCAACAGCTTTTTCAACAGGCCGGCAACTGTTTTTGAATAGTCGCCTGGGTTTACATAAACCAACCGTACGGCGCGGTTTTGCGCTGCTTTTAACGGCAAAACTGTTTTTTTGGGCAGGGTTCTTTTCGCGCGTTTTTTGCGGGGGGCAGGGCGTTTCATTAAGCGTATAACTGACTCGTTATGCATTATAATAAATGCGCTTTCGACGCTTTTGTTAGGGGGAAACAAAGGCTTTGGCATACGTTTTAAATTCGATTCACTTAATGTTTTTCAAAAATGCTCAGGACAACTGTTGAAAAACAAGAAGTAGACTTTACGGAGATTAAGCGAAGGATTCAAAAATCTCTTTCAGAAAAAACTTTAAGCAACATAAAGCCGTTTTCCGCAGGTCCCGCGGCGTTGGTGGAAATCAAAAAAAAGCCCGCAAAACAGGTTAAACGGGTTAAATTTGGCATTCCGGGTTTCGACAATTTGATTTCAGAAGGTGTTCCAGACAACGCTATAGTTCTGGTTGCCGGAGCGTCGGGTTCCGGCAAGAGCATTTTTTGTTTGCAAAGCCTTATTTTCGGAGCGTTAAACGGCGAGCCGGGGGTGTACATCTCGTTTGAAGAAGAACCCGAGAGCATTCGTCAGGCCGAGAGAAATTTCGGTTGGGACATAGACAAACTTGAAAAAAACAAGATGCTTTCCATAATATTCAAAGACCCTTACGAAGTGGAGAACTTTGCGAAAACTTTGGCAGGCGAATTGCACTACACTTTGCAGGAGTTGAACGCTAAGCGCGTGGTAATAGACTCGGTTACTTACTTTGCGTTGACCCTCCGGGACAAGTATTTAGTGCGGAAAGAATTGGACGCTCTTGCAAAACGCTTCAAAAAACTTGACATTCTCACTTTCATGATCTCGGAAATTCCGCGGGAAAGTTCGTCCAAAAAGCTGAGCAGCCAGTACGGAATGGAGGAGTTTCTTGCAGATGCCGTGATTCACCTGCATGACTTTACGGTTAAACGTGTCATTCGCCAACGCGCAATAGAAATACTGAAAATGCGTCTTACCCAGCACGACCGGGTTCTGAGGCCTTTTGTGATTTCCCGCACCGGCATCCAAGTGTACCCGCGAGCCCAGGTGTTCAACGAGTGACTTTATTTCTCGCAAATTGCAAGCCCTTCTTGTTTTGCCTTTAAGGCTACTGCGCTTGCTATTGTTGGCACTACTTGTTCGTCCAAAGGGTTTGGAAGAATGTAATCTTCTGAGAGCTTGTCGCCGACAAGGTTTGCCAGTGCTTGTACCGCCGCGTTTTTCATTCCATCACTGATAAGCTTGGCTTGGACATCTAATGTTCCTCGGAAAATTCCGGGAAATCCTAAAACGTTGTTTACTTGGTTTGGATAATCGCTTCGGCCGGTTGCAACTATGAACGCTCCGGCGTCTTTTGCTTTTTCGGGGGGTATTTCCGGGTCGGGATTTGCCATGGCAAAAATAATTGGTTTTTCGGCCATTGTTTTTATCATGTCTTGTGTCAGAGCACCGGCAACGGACACTCCGATGAACACGTCTGCGTCTTTCACAGCGCGGGCAAGGTTGCCTTGAATCTTTTTTGGGTTGGTGATTTTTGCAAGCTCTTGTTTTGCCCAGTTCAAGTTCTCTCTGCCTTCAAAAATTATTCCTTTTGAGTCGCACACGATTACTTCTTTTGCCTTTTTTGAAGACAGGTTTTTTGCAAGGGCGGTTCCGGCAGCTCCCGCGCCGTTTATTGCGAATTTGCAGTCTGAAAAGTTTTTTCCGGCAAGTTTTAACGCGTTTTTTGTCGCGGCCAACACTACTATTGCTGTGCCGTGCTGGTCGTCGTGAAAAACAGGAATGTCCAACTCTTTTTTCAGGATGTCTTCGATTTCAAAACACCGCGGAGCTGAAATATCCTCCAAGTTCACCCCGCCTAAGGAAGGAGCGATTAATTTGACTGTTTTTACTATTTCCTCGACGTTTTTCGAGTCAATGCAAATTGGAACGGAGTCAATCCTTGCAAATTTTTTGAACAAAAGCGCTTTTCCCTCCATTACCGGAAGCGAAGCAACAGCGCCTATGTCTCCCAAACCCAAGACGGCCGAGCCGTCGGTTACAACGGCAACGGTGTTCCACTTTGATGTGTACTTGAAGGCCAAGTTTGGGTTTTTCTTTATTTCCTTGCAGGGTTCGGCAACTCCCGGAGTGTAGGCAAGCGACAAGTCGTGTTGTGTTTTAAGGGGCACTTTGCTTTCAATCGCGAGTTTTCCGCGGTATTTTTCATGAAAGGCAAGAGCTTCTTCTTTGAGAGTCATCCCATAGGTTCACAAGCAAAAGGTTTTACGGTAAAAAGTCTTTTGTATTTATTTTTTCGGGCAAATATTTTTTGGAGATGTACTGCAGGTTTTTCGAGCTTAGCGCCTGAATTTCTGCTTTGATCTTTTTGTCCAGGAACTTGTTGATTTCGCCTTGCCATTGTTTGGCTTTGAACCAGTCGTAGCGCTTCATTTCCTGCGCTCGTTTTATGTCCACTTCCTTGGCTTTGATTGTCACGCCTTTCAAGTCGTAGTGTTCGATGTCTGAAATGCTCATTCCTAAAAACTTCATTTCAGGGCAGCCAAGCCTGTTTGACTCATGCGCAAGTGCCATGGAGCCGTATTTCATGGTTGAATAAATGTACCACCCGTACGGGTCCGCGTCGGTAAGACAGTATACTGGGAGCTTCAATTCTTCGCTTAGTCTTTGCAAAAATCGTCTTGCGCCTCGCGCTGCTTGTCCTGCGGTTGTCATCAACAAACACTTGTTTTTTTTCCAGTACTCGTCTTCGTTGAGCCTGTCGAAAATGGCGTTTTTTTCCGCGACCAAAACGTATTCCACGCCTACGTCTTTGAACTCTATTTGTTCTACTATGGATGGGACTGCCCAGCCCCCGCTTCCCATTCCGGACAAGTCGATTGTGTCCACTTTGTTTTTTACGCGGTCTGTTATGACTACTTCGCCGGCCATGCGCCCTTTTGGCTCTGCCCGCAGGTGCAGTCTTTCGCGGAATGTTTCCAAGGCGACTTCAAAGTCGACGATTGCAAGGTCTGATTCTTTTTGTTCGTCAATTGTGTCTTCTTTCGTGCCTGCGATGGTGCGTTTTTTGGCGTAGTACAAGTCTCGAAGCGTTGCTGTAAGGTTGTTTCCAAGCAGGTCTTTTTTCACGTAGGATGCAACCAGCATTGTTTGCATGAAGCGTCGTGCGTGTGAAACGTTGAACAGGTATCGTCGCGCTATTTTGTCGCCAAGCATGATTTTCTTGTTTTTTTCGTCGTATGAAACGTTTGCGCTTCCTCGAATTGGAATGTCCAAAAACGGGTTTTGTGCGGTGTTTATTTCACCTACGAGCTTGTCGCCCATTTTTTTTATTTTGGAGAGGGTTTCAGCGTTTATTTTTTCGGGGTCTGCTTTGACTTTTGGTTTTGCAGTCATTCTTGGTCACCGTTTTTTTTGTCGTTTGCTTCCATTATGCGCGTGTTTTCTTGCGCGATTTTTTTCAATTTTTCTTCCAAAGCACTTTTTTCCTTGCCTGTGATGTCGTGTAATGCTTCTGATACTTCTCCTATGTACCTGTAGAAAATGGTTCGTCTGTGTTCTTGGTCTTTTGCGCGTTGCAGTGAGTGGAGGTAGGTGCTTACGCTTCGCGCGCTTTCCATTAACGCGAACCTTATTTCACCTACGAGTTCTTCTTCGGCGCTTATTGACAGCTTTCCTGCGCCGGTGTAAGGCACGTATACGCTTGTAAAGTTTACGAAAATAGTAAGTGGCATGGACTCCCATTCTTTCAAGTCGTATCGCGCCCAGTCGATGGTTTTGACTGCCTCGGTTATTGCGCAAGTGCCTGCGTCGAACAAAAGAGGCGTTCTGTTTGCGTACCTTAGTAGTTCGCCTTTGTTGCCGCCTTGGGCCGCGCCGCTTTTGCCTCCGTATGCGATTGCTGCTTCAACCATGAAGGGAATGCCGCCTCTGAACACTCTTGCTTTTCTTTCGACGACTTTCATTTGCTCGGGTTCAAGCAGGTTTTTTAGGGATTTTTCGGTTTGTTTTTGGCCTATGGGGCTCATGGTGTCCAAGTCAGGGGCAATCCATTTGACTTTGTCAAATGACTTTACTATTGCTTCTGCCTCGGGCCATTGAAGTGACTTTGGCGCTTTGTTAAAGTCAGTGTTTGGAACAAGTGCTTGGAGTTCTTTTACCTTGTCTTTGCTTACGCGGCAGAACTCGGTTTCAAGCGTTGAACCTATTTTTCGAGCTCCTGTTGCGTGAGCGATGTCAATCAAGTCGGACGTTGTTATTCCCAAGGGGTGGGGCAGCACGCTTTTGGGTTTTTTTGGAATGGTTGTTGTTGCGCGCGGGAAAACCGTGATTTCCTTGTTTGGGTCTACAAGGGTTATTTGCGCGTGGGGGTTTGCAAGCGCGCTTCTTCGCAGGTACTCGTAAACGCTGTGCGTGCCGCGCTTGTATTCCACTTCGGAAAATTCCGCTTCGATTCGCAAGCCCCGGTATTTTCCGGATTTTTCAACCACGTTTTTTATGGCCGGCTGGTTTTTTTTGACGTCAATGCTTATTTCGCACTCGTAGTATTTTCCGCTGCCCGTACTGCTTTTTACTTTGCTTGGTTTTCCAGTTGTGATTTGTGAGAAGAGCGTTGCGTAGCTGTTATGTGCGATTATGCCGTTTGCCACGAAGTTGTGGTGTTTTTCCACTTCCAAGTCATAAACGAAGTCTTCTTTGTTTTCAACTGTTTCAACTTCAAGAACGCTGAGCCAATTGACTTCTGATTCTACAAATTTGTTCAATAGCAGTTGAAGCTGTGTTTGTTGTGTGCTAGCACATGCGGTCAGCGCTTGTCTTATTGCGTGTTTGCTTGCATTCGCGGTTTTAACTGCTGTTTTGCAAGCAGAAGGCAAAGTCTTTAACGCAATTTTGTTTTCTTTTAAGCATTCGATTACTTTATTGGAGATGTTTGGAATTATTTCTGTTGGCGAGTACTCTTTTTTGATGCTTTCTGCCATTGAAATTACTGCCTGATTTTTTTCTGGAGCGCTAAAACTTATGGTCTTCACGAATTGCAACAATGAACGTTTTCCACAAATCATGAGGCGGTTTTGGCCGTCGCCTGTTTTTTGAATGCTTGAAAAAATTCCGCATCGCAAAAGCGCGTGAAAAACTTTTTCAAGAGCTTTTTTGTTGTATAACGTTAAATTTACTGCTCTTATTTTTGGGCAAACGCTTCCTTCGGCGTCAAACAAGCCTTGAATATAGGCGGCTATGTTTTTTTCTTCACAAGAAAATAATTCGTTTGATAAGTCAAAGGAATCGAATTTTCTTCCGCGCTTAAGGCCCATTTTCAAGAGGATTTCTGCAACAACTTTGGAGGATGTTTGAGCCGTGTAGTATTGTTTTTTTTCATTGTAATTAACGTTGAAGTTTGTCGAGAACAATTCTTGCATTTTTTCGC
>JBHHTN010000029.1:0-10897 GCA_046753405.1 Candidatus Micrarchaeia archaeon
TGCTTTAAAACCTTAAAATAGGTTTTCAAGGCATATGCTAATAGCATGACAAGACAACACGAACGGTTTGCCCAAGAACACGTTCCAAAAATGGCCTTAACGCCCAAACTTACAAGAAAACTGAAAAAGGCTATTACCAAACACGAAATCGACAACGCCAAAGCCCTTTTTCGCTTTTTGCTAAACGAAACCAAGCGCGCCAAGGCGAAGCATGCTTTGGTGAAAACCAGCGTAAAAGCACGAACTTTATCCAAAACAACTCTTCCACTTGACGACCAATTAATCTGCGAAGATTACGCCGAATGCATGGAAATTATCAACGCGGCCAAAACACACTTCAAAAAACAAGGATACGCGTTTTTGCCAGGGTCTTACCGGCCTGTTTGGAAAAGAAAAAAAATAAGCGCGAGCCTTACTCGATTTTGACTTCCGTCCCACGCTTCTTTGCTGCAAGCTTTGGAGCCCGCACTTCCAAAACCCCGTTTTTGTAGGATGCTTTGGCTTTTCCGCCAAGAACAGTTGAAGGGAACGAAACGAACCTCGAATACCCCGAAAACCTCGAAGAATAAGAGTATTCATACCCGCTTTTTGCTTTGTGCTCTTTTTCATTTTCTTCGCGTTGTCTTACTTTGAGTTCCAAACCGTTTTCAGAGACTTTGATTGAAATGTCCTCTTTTTTAACGCCTGGAAGCTCAGCAGTTATAACAACCTCCTTGTCAGTTTCAAACAAGTCAAAGTGAGGTCCGTCCTCGCGCATCAACCTAGTAAAATCCCCGTCGTCAAAAGGGTTGAAGCGCCCAAACGGCCTGAAAGGGTCAAGTAAAAATCTGGGTCTTTTAGCCATATCAAAACCATCTCTAAAAAATAGTAATAAAATCCAAGTTAGGAAATAAAAAACTTTTTTTTCAGCAAGGAGCACAGCTGACGTTGCAGTTGTCCGCTTTTTTAGTGCAAGTGTTGCCTCCCAAGTCGCGTGCGTTCCCGCCTATGCATTGAAATTCAAAAGGCGCAGTTGTACACACAGTATTGTTTTTGAAGGTTGTCTGAGACTTCTCGTTTATTATCCCCGCTCGCTGGCTTAGAAGCTTCTTATTCGTTGAAAAATCATTTTTTTCAACAAAACTGTCATCAGAATTCAAAATCCACAAATTGGAAAACGTGTTGTCAAAAGCCACGTTTTCCTTGAAAGTGTTTCCGTTTGAAACGTTGACAAGAATGCCTATTTGCGTGTAGTTAAAATTGTTTTTGTACACGTTGTTATAATCCGAGTTTTGCAGAATGACCCCGTACCCCGAGGAAAGGCGAGTGAAATTGTTTTCCGACAAATTATTGTTGCTTGAAAAACTCAGTTTGATGCCGTTGTGGTTTCCCGTAAAAGAGTTTGCCGAAAGTTTGGCGTTGTGAGTGTTTACAACAACTATGCTGTCAGCAAAACCGTCGACTTCACAGTTTTTAATTATTGAACCATTAGCCCCCTTAAGAACGATTCCAGTGTTGTTTTTTGAAACACTTTTAACGGAGTAATTTCTACAGTTCAACTCAACGCTTTCCGCGGTTATCTCAATGCAGTTAGCGTACGCTTGAAGGTTTCCAGTCAAAAAAAACCTTCCGCCGTCCTCATCCAGTTTTTTACATGAAGACAACGCCTTCAACGCCGCCTTTGGAGTCACAGTGGGTTCAGGAGACGCGGTGACACCGATAGTTGGAACACTGGTGACAACCACAAGCGGGGTCTCAGTCAAAACTTCGGTCGGAACGGGGGTAATGGTGCGAATGCTTTGTTTTCCAAGGCAACCTGCAAAAACCAGAGAAAATACAACAACCAAAAACAACAAATTAAAGCGCATGCCTAACAATTTAAGCAAAGGTCTTTTTAAATCTACCAAGGCAATTGGGTCTTTGGAAGTTCACTGGAAAACAACCCGGCCTTGCTTTTTAAACAAATTTGGGTTTAACTCCTCAGAAAAGAAGCGCGAAAATGCCGTTTGAAGAACGAGCTTTGTGCGCTAAAAAAAGGTGTTGTAACAAATGAGTGAGGAAAAACAAGTTCCAGTAATGGAAATAGGCATAAGCCAGCCAGAGGCCGTGAAAGAAAAAAAGACAAGCAGGAAAAAAATAACTTCAGTCCATGAAATTCCAGGAGTAGGCGAAAACACGGCGAACAAACTGATTTCAGCAGGATACGACTCGCTAGAAATAATAGCAACAAGCCTGCCGGCGGAATTGTCGGAAATAGGCGGCATCGGAGATTCAACTGCAGTAAAAGTAATCAACATAGCCCGCGACGCGCTTGAAATGGGCTATGAAAACGCCGGCGAAATACTTGAACGCAGAAAAACAATTGGCAGAATAACAACAGGCTCAACTGAACTTGACAGCCTTTTGGGAGGAGGAGTCGAAACCCAAGCAATAACAGAGTGCTTCGGACGCTTCGGAAGCGGAAAATCACAAATAGCGTTCCAATTATGCGTGAACGTGCAACTTCCAAAAGAACAAGGAGGCTTGGAAGGAAGCGCGCTTTTTGTGGATACGGAGAACACCTTCAGACCAGAGCGCATAATTCAAATGGCGAAAGCAAAAGGACTGGACCCTGTCGAGGCATTGAAAAAAATCCAAGTTGCACGCGCACACAACAGCGACCACCAAATGCTGCTTATCAACAAAGCCGACAAAATAATCAAAGAACAAAACGTTAAAGTCGTCATCGTCGACTCGCTTATGAGCGCTTTTAGAAGCGATTACATGGGGCGCGGAGAACTGGCGCCAAGACAACAAAACCTGAACAAGCACCTGCACGCACTGCAACGCTTGGCCGACTTAAACAACCTCGCAATCTACTTGACAAACCAAGTAATGGACCGGCCAGACATACTCTTTGGCGACCCAACCACGCCGGTAGGCGGAAACATCATAGCACACCAGGCAACATACCGCGTTTACTTAAGGCGAAGCAAGGAAGACAGAAGAATAGCAAAACTCGTCGACTCTCCAAACCTTCCCGACGGAGAATGCCTTTTTTCAGTCAGAGAAGACGGCGTTCAAGACACGGATTAAAAACAATTCATTTACGGCGCTTTTTGCGCCTCTTCTTTTTTTCATACAATTTTTTATCGGCTTCAAGCACCAAGTCGTCACTAGTCAAGTGAGCTGGTTTTTTTCCGTTGAAAGTGGCAGAGCCACAACTCAAACTCAACGGCAAGCCATTCAACAAAACCCGCCCATCACTGTTTTTTGAAAACCGTTCAACAAGCCTTTCAACTTTAACGCGAAACGCTTCGGCCTTCTTGTTGTTAGCCTGAGGCAGAATAAACGCGAACTCGTCGCCGCCCCACCGCGTTGCAACATCGCCCCGCCTAACGTTTTCCTTGAACAAAGTTGCCAGCGCCTCCAAAACCGAGTCACCAGCGCGATGACCGCTTTCATCATTAATTTTTTTGAATCCATCCAAGTCGCAAACCAAAACAGAAAAACAGCTCTTATGACGCCGTGCGTTTTCAATCTTCAAACCCAAAAAATCCCTGAAAAAACGCCGGTTGTACAACCCAGTCAAAGCGTCAGTAACACTGGCCCTTTCAAGTTCGTCGTGGTGCGTCTTTAATTCTTCATGCAAATGCGCGTTGTTAACCGCGCTTGCCACCTCCTCGGCCAAAACACTCAAAAACTCCAAAGAATCCCCAGAAAAAACCCCTCCAAGTTTGCGATAGACCGTAAGCGTTCCGACAACTTCCGCCCGTTTGTTTCTATGAATAACCGGAGCAGAACTAATGAACCTGAAACCGCTTGTTCCAGTGTAACTTTTGAACTTTTCAACATCAACACTCAACGCCTTCTTGCTTGAGGCAGCCTTTCCAGTAACGCTCTTACCCAATTTAACCGCACTAAGCTTGTCGGAGTTAACCTTGCCGCTCCAAGCAACAGGCACCAAGTGACCGTCCCTTGCAAGGCGCAACGCCGCACCGTCAGCGTTCAGACCCACAAGCGCGGCCCTGACAATAACAGAGTAAGTCTTTTCAGCGTTCAACGAAGCATTAACACGCCTTGCAACGTCAAGCAAAAAATGAATACGAGAAACCGACTTGCGCATAACACTAACCCCGCTTGCTTTGCGTGCCATTAAAATTTTGCCGTCGCTCCCTTTATACAGTTGACGTTTTTCACAAAAAAACCAACAAACCCCCTAACGTTTAAAAACAAGATAATTCATGTTTTAAATCATGCCCAGGCCCACCGCAAAAAAAATCAAAAGACCGCTTTTGACCACGATGAAATCGCCGTCGAACAAAGGCGAAATAAAACCTTTTTTGTTGGAAGTATGCAAAAGCTTTGAAGGATTCGAGAAACGCGATTTAGCCCGCATGGGACGCGAAATAGAACAAATGCGCATGTCAAAAGAGTTACACAAACCCTCCAAACCAACGCAGGAGGACTTAATCCTATTCAGACACTTAGGTAAAACCGCAGGAGTTGTGCAAGCAGCAGAACTTATGTCTAAAACCCACGAAAAATTTCCAAAAGAATTTTTGGCAGAGGTGGACTCAACGATTAAACATTTAACCGCTGCCGAAGAAAGAGAAGGACGCCGCGCGGCAATGGAAGGACTCCTCAGCGCACTGGTCTTCTCGAAAAAAAAGCAATTGGTTCAGCACGTGGAAAAAAAATCAAAAGGGTCGGGCAACGCAGCAGAAATTGCAAGAAAAGCAATAAACGAATACGGTTAGAAAACGCAAATGGCCAAAAAAACAAAAAGAGGACGACCCTCAAAAAACCAAAAACCACTACAACAAGAGCGCCGCGCATCTGTGCCAAACAACAACCGCCTTGTAACGTCCCTTAACTACTTACCAAAAAAGGAAGTAGAACAAAGTCGCAGGGATTTACTAACAATAGCCCATCAGAACCTAAACAATACCCCGTGGAGTCCGTTAACCTTATCGTCTTGGAAAAAACTAAGAACAGTTTCTCCTCAAACAGCATTGCACTGCAAACGAGTAAGACAACTTTCCTTAAGTTTTTTGCATGAATTCCTCAAAGAATACGCCCAGGAAGACTTAGACCCGGAAACACACAACAAAATTGAAATGCAAATGGAAAACCACGCGCAAACACACGATTTGGGAAAACTGTTCATGCCCGAGTTAGTTAACCACCCAGGAAAACTCACCACAAAAGATTTTAAAAAAATCAAACAACACCCAATATTAGGCGCCAAATTATTGAAGAACGAGCACCCAACAGCCCGAAAATTAGCATTAAGCCACCACGAGCGGCCCGACGGAAAAGGCTATCCTTACGGAGTACCCCCAAGCGACGTCTTCTCAAAAATAATAACAATATCCGACGTATACGACGCCATAACTTCAAAAAGAGCTTACGACGAACGCAAAAAACTTTCCCCAAAAAAACTTCAAGAAGAAGCACTGACCCAAATAAAAGAAGGCGCAGGCAGCCAGTTCGACCCCTTTTTTGCCTTGCAATTCATCAAAATGGTTAAAGAAGGCAGGGTAAAAACTCCAACAAACTAATTACGCGCACAACAGAAAAAAAAAACTTTAAACCGGTAAAAAATTCATCGAACAGTTTCCAAAAAGCGCAAAAACGGTGCTTTTTTTTTGAATTACGACAAGACAACCTTTCTTGAAACTCTTCCCAGAAAGAAAAAATGGTCACTACACCCCGCGCGCAGCCTTCTTTCAAAGGCCGGCGTGAACGCTTCAAAACTCGAAGTCATTCTAGTGGCAGGCTCAAACGGCAAAGGCTCGGTATGCGCAATACTGGAAAACGCGTTGAGAGAAAACAATTACAAAACCGGGTTGTACACCTCGCCCCACCTGTTCAATGTCCGAGAAAGAATCAGAGTAAACGGCAAAAACATCAGCGAAAAAAATTTTTCAAAGATTTTGAAAACCCTAAAACCCTTTGTTAAAAAGCACAATGCAAAACGCGAAGAAAAACTAAGTTTTTTCGAAGTGCTCACAGTAACGGCAATAAAACACTTCTTGGACGAAAAAACAGACATTGCAATAATTGAAACAGGAATGGGAGGCCGCCTGGACGCAACCAACGTATTAACCCCGCATGTTTCAGTCATAACCAATGTTTCACTTGAACACCAAAGCGCCTTAGGGGAAACAATTGAAAAAATTGCTCGCGAAAAAGCCGGCGTAATAAGGCAAAGCGCCGTTTTAGTCACAGCAGCAAAAGGCAAAGCATTAAACGTGTTGAAAAAAGAGTGCAAAAACAAAAAATCCAATTTAGTGGCAGTTAAAACGCAAAAGCGAAAAATAACCGTTGCTTTGAAAGGCGCGTTTCAACAAGAAAACGCGTCCGTTGCCCTCGCGGTTTTAAAAGAGCTGTCAAAAAAAGGCCGCCCCAGACTTTCTCAAAAAGCCGTTCAAAAAGGGTTTGAGTCAGTAAAATGGCAAGGAAGATTCGAGACAGTAGGCAAAAACCCAGTTGTTGTTTTTGACACAGCGCATAACCCTGCCGGCGCAAAAGCACTGGTTGACTCGTTGCGCGCGATTTTTCCGAAAAAAAAGATTGTTTTTGTCGTTGCAGTGATGAAAGACAAAAACGTTGAAAAAATAGCCGGAGAACTTTCCAAAATTGCGAGTTTTATGGTTGCCACAAAAGCCAAAATTGCGGGAAAAAGAAACGCTTCCCCCTCGCGAATTGCAAAAAACGCGAAATGCAAAGTCATACGCGAAAAAGATTCGCGCGAAGCACTCAAAAAAGCAAAAAAACTTGCTGGAAAAAACGGCGTTGTCTGCGTTGCAGGCTCGCTTTATTTAGTTGGAGAACTAAGACAGTTAGCGACGTGAAAAATCAAATGGCCAACGCAATCAAAATTGAGTCAAAAAACCAGGCAAAAGAAGAAATGCAAAAAATAGGCGTTTCTCCGCAAGGAGTCAACGAAATGATAAACAAAACAATCTTCATCACAATAAAATTATTCAGGGTGCGAAACGCGGTTGCCAACATTCTAAAACAAGAAGCACTAAGCAACGGCGCCGACGCCGCAGTAAACTCCGGAACAGTAAACTGCAAAGTGGAAAAAACCGACGTTTTGCTCATGGGAACCGTAAAACAATTAAGCCGCGTTGTGGAAAAAATGAAAAAACAACCCCCAGAATGCCCGCAAATAGCAGAAGAAATCGAAAGCCTTCTCTGAATGAAAGCAAATAAAAAACAAAGCCAAGTAATTTACTGCAAGAACTCTTATTTTTTTGGATGGTGGTATGTTTTGAACGTGTCTAAAAAGCAAGCATTATTCGTTGCAATGTTTGCAGTATTAGCCTTAATAGGCCAACAAATCAATTTTTCAGCACTTGTAGGCGCTGAAAACCAGTTTTTCACGCTTTTCCAGTTCTTCGCACCAATAGCAGGAGCCTTTTTAGGCCCAATTTTAGGAGTAATAGCCGTTTTAAGCGCTGAAGCAGCCAATTTTGCCATTACGGGCAAGGAATTAGAGCTGCTCAACCTGGCAAGGCTTCTCCCAATGCTTTTTGCAGCCTACTATTTCGCTTCAACGTCCAAGAAACTGGAAGCCAGCAACGCCGTTCCCCTTCTGGCAATAGCAGCGTTCATTTTCCACCCAATAGGCGCAAAAGTATGGTATTTCTCGCTTTTCTGGCTCATACCAATACTCGCAAAACACTTTTTTGCCAACAACCTGCTTGCAAAAAGCCTTGGAGCCACATTCACAGCACACGCAATAGGCGGCGCACTATGGATTTGGACAGTTCAAATGCCAGCCGAAGCATGGATTGCATTGATTCCAATAGTGATGTACGAGCGCGTTTTGTTCGCTTTAGGCATTGCAGGCGCGTTTATAGCCACAAACACGGTTTTATACCACGCTACAAGCAAAAACAGCCAAATCGCCAAATTCCTGACAACAAAGCCCGAATACGCATTGTTCAAAGCATAGTTTTTTAGCGGCCAATTGGCCGCCTACCTCAATTCTTCAAAAACCGCACAAACTTCGTTTTTTGACGAGTTTTTAGTTGTTTTAAGCTCCCACCAACCATGTTTCTACTACATTTGACGAATGTTACCACCGCTAAGTTTATATATTATCGAGTTTATAATAATGACAGGGGAGAGAGACCTAGATTTAAGGTGTTACTTATGGTCGGAGAAGTTTTCATTACAAAATCGTACACGCTTTCGCAAGCAAAGGCAAAAGCGTTGTCTGACGGAGACACTATTGTAACTGACCACAAAGAGGTTCCAAAGAAAAAGTGGAACCACCTGCCCATGTTCGTTCCAACCGACACCAGGGGAAGAGCCCTTGCCCACGTTGAAACCAGGCAAGGCTTTTTGAACGAGGGAATTGCCAGGTGGAGAAGGTGGCACTTGTACCGCGCTGCAGCGGTTTTCTTTTTTGTGTTATCGATTGTTGCAATAGGCTTTGACGTTTTAATCGCGGCTGTTTTGGCAGTTGTAGCAGGAGTTGCCGCAGGAAGGTATGTTTGGGATGATTACTACATTAGTTACCAGTACAGGCAAAGGAAGTTGTTGGAGTCAACATAAGACAAGGTGTTTAAAAGAAAATGGTTAGTCCGGGAGTTCAAGACCAGTATTCAACTGTTACTGGACAGGCCAAAGGAGGCTTTGAGGACCAGGACTTGCCTCACACTATTTTGCACACCGACTCCAATGAAAAACTTCCCCCGTTTCTTAGAACCAACAGCCGTTGGAACTACCTTTTGGAGTACATTGACTTTTGGAAGGGAGAAAAAAAGACGATTTTATACTTCTTTTTCTTCCTTGCCGCAGGCTTTGTCACACTTCCAATCTTCGTTCCAGGCGGCTTGCTCATGTTTGCAATGGCAGCACGCCTCAAAAGCATGGCTTACTGGAACAAGTTCGTATACAACGTGTTCGGAAAGAACAGGACGTTGATATTCGTAGACTAAACAAGGTGTAAAAAAAAATGAGTGATGAAAAGTTTCCGTACCCGGATGCAATTGCCCACATTGGAATTTTGGCAGAAGACGCGGGGCTAGTGGACAAACTGGTTGACGCGGACGAGCACCCGAGTTTTGAAGACGGAATGGTCAGCTTGTCTTTTTTCGGAATTCCCGATGAAATAGTCTACGGGTTCGCCTTTGCAAGCTTGGTGTACGTGTTGTTCACAATAGGATTTTTCTAAAACAGGTGTAAAAAAAATGGTTTTGAATTTAGCGCAGGCAAAAAAAGCCCTTTCAGGCAGCACGCCCCAAAAAGCGGTTGAAAAAACGCTTTACAGGGGTCCTGGAGCGCACGCCACGCCGAACACGCTCGCGGTCAAAGACGCGGGTTACAAACCCAACTTTTTCGCTTCCGACGGCGTTGACAAGCAAGAGGTTTCAAAGAAAAAGCCAAAGGAAGAAGAACGCGTTACGCACCCGATGTTCGTTCCAATGGACGTGCAAAAAGGAGAAGGCCACGACAAAAAGCCAGTGCACGTTTTGGACATCAGTTCACGTAGAGACATCCTGATTGGAAATGAAAACTGGACCGGTTCAGTAAGCAAGGACATTTACCGCAACTATGTTTTGATGGTTGCATGCATAGCCTTGACTTTGACAACAGTTCTCTTCAACATTTGGGTGGCAGCATTATTCGCGTACTTGTCAGGCCACTTCCACTCCGAGCGCATGGTTGCAAATGCGTGGGAAATCGAGTGGTGGAAAGGAAAAAGCGTGGTGTACACAAAATAAGGGAAAGAAATGAAGAGGTGAAAAACGCAAATGAGCAACTTTAGCGACTATGACAGGGATCCCAGCCAATCGCAGTACCCTAATATCAGGGCCACTACTGCGTTTACTGACGGAAAAGACACTTTGCTTGGAATGAGCACCAGGTGGGACTTCGTAAAAAAGTGGTTGTTTGTTTGGAAAGCGGCCATTCGCTTCAGGTTGTACTCTTACATCCTTTTCTTAATCGGCCTTTTCACGTTGTTTACCATTCCAATACTTGCCATTCCGGCTTTTGCAGGAGCAGCGTACTACTATAACTACCAAAAACTCGAAGAACACTTGCTAAGCTCGGGAAGAAAGGTTATAATGGGACACTGAGCGAGTTTTTCCCTAATTGGAGGCCTTTTGTCCCTTAGGCCTCCGCTCTCCCCCTTTTTTTATTTTTGTAAGTCCAACAAGAGAAACACTAAAACAAAGAGTATTACGACTCCAAACAAGAAGTACATTTCCCAGTACTGGCCGTAATGCCTCTTCCAAGCGTACAAAGAGTCTTCTTTTTCCAGTTTTTTATGCGCTTCTTTAATCGAGTAATCTCTCTCGTAGGAGTAATCATCCCACCCGCTTTTTTCCATTTCAAGCTTGACTTCGTACTCGCTTTTGCCTTTTTTAAGCTCAGAGTACGCAAAGTCAACCAAGTCTTTTCTAACCATATGTATTAAACAAAGAATTGAATGAGTTTTTTCTTAATAATTAAATACTTGGTGTGCGGAAATATTATATGCCCAAGTACGTGTTTGTGACAGGAGGAGTTTTAAGCTCTCTTGGAAAAGGCGTTTTATCCGCTTCGTTAACCAAACTACTTCGCTCTCGCGGAGTTAACGCCAACGTAATGAAAATAGACCCGTACTTGAACTGCGACGCTGGCACACTGAACCCGTTTGAGCACGGCGAGTGCTTTGTAACCCGCGACGGTTTTGAATGCGACTTGGACTTGGGAAACTACGAGCGTTTTTTGGACACTTACGCCAGGCGCGAACAAAACCTGATGATGGGCGCGGCTTACAAAACGGTCATTGAACAAGAACGCCACGGCGACTTCCTTGGAAAAACCATTCAACTCATTCCACATTTAACCAACGAGATTAAAAGAAGAATAAGGCTTGCAGCAAGCGTTACAAAGTGCGATTTATTGGTAGTGGAAATAGGGGGGACAG
>JBHHTN010000030.1:0-10807 GCA_046753405.1 Candidatus Micrarchaeia archaeon
ATTGATTTGATTCAAAAAATAGTGAGGAGTGTTTCAATTGACGTTATTGCATCCGGAGGGGTGCGAAACAGTGAGGATTTGGTTTGTCTTGAAAAAGCAGGTGCAACTTCTGTAATAGTTGGGACTGCCTTGTATGAAGGAAAAATTAGTGTTGGTGGAAAAAATGCTTTCTAAGCGAATTATTCCTTGTCTTGATGTTGACAAGAGGGGTGTTGTAAAAGGAAAAAAGTTTCAGGAACTAAAAAAAGCAGGGGATCCTGTAGCCTTGGCTTTGAAGTACTACGAGGATGGTGCGGACGAACTTGTTTTCTTGGATATTACGGCGACACTTGAGGGGCGAGAGGCTTTTTTTGATGTTGTAAAACAGGTTTCAAAAGAAGTTTTTATCCCTCTTACAGTTGGAGGAGGAATAAGAATTCTTTCTGATTTTGACAAAGCACTCTCTTGTGGTGCTGACAAGGTTTCGGTGAACTCCGCGGCAATAAAAGACCCGTCTTTTGTGGAAAAAGCATCAAAAGAGTATGGTTCGCAGTGTGTTGTTGTTGCAATAGACGCAAAAAAAGACGGAAGGGTTTTTTCCAGGAGCGCCACTTCAAAAACTTCTTTGGATGCAACGTCTTGGGCAAAGAAAGTCGCGGAACTTGGAGCTGGGGAAATACTGCTTACGTGCATTGACTGCGACGGAACAAACAGTGGCTTTGACTTAGGCCTTACGCGGAGCGTAAGTAAGTCTGTGGGCGTGCCGGTTGTTGCCTCAGGCGGCGCTGGAAAACCGGCAGACATGCTTGAGGTTTTGACAAAAGGTTGTGCTGATGCTGCACTGGCTGCTGGTATTTTTCACTTTGACAAGTATTCGGTGCAAAATGTGAAGAGTTTTTTGGATTCAAACGGGGTTTGCGTGAGGTTGTAGGATAAATTGAGGCTTGTTCCGACTGTTGTGCAGGATGCTGGTTCTGGCGAGGTGTTGATGCTTGCCTACTCGTCAAAGGATTCTCTTCAAAAAACTTTGTCGTCGAAGAAAGCGTGGTTTTTTTCAAGAAGCCGTGAAAAGCTGTGGCAAAAAGGGGAGTCAAGCGGCAATGAAATGGCTGTTGTTAGTGCAAGCTTTGATTGTGACAAGGACGCGTTGTTGTTTCAAGTGCGCGTGGAAGGCAGGGGTGTTGCGTGCCACACTGGGAAACAAAGTTGTTTTGACTGTAATCTTCTTAAAGGGGAAAAGGTTGGCGGCGCGGGTTTTTTTGAGGATTTGTTTCGGGTGATAAAGCAGCGCAGGCAAGTGGGCGGGGAGAATTCTTTTGTAGCGTCAATTGTAAATGACCGTAGGGCGGTTGCCAGGAAGTTGCGGGAGGAAACTGAAGAGTTGATTGAGGCATTGGACGAAAAAAGTGACGAAGATGTTGCGTG
The DNA here is from genome assembly GCA_046753405.1 of Candidatus Micrarchaeia archaeon. GTDB lineage: Archaea > Micrarchaeota > Micrarchaeia > Norongarragalinales > CAINOH01 > JBHHTN01. The sequence goes on from JBHHTN010000030.1 coordinate 1,405, forward strand.
GGAAGCTGCGGACTTGCTGTTTTTTTCTTTGGTGGCCCTTGCAAGCAGAAGCGTGGAATTGAACAAAGTCGTTGAAGAGCTTGAAAAAAGACGGAAGTGATTTGTTCACTTGGAGTATTTTTCCGCATAGTTTCCTATTATTGGCAGTTTGTATTTTTCTCCTTTGAATGCTTTGTACATGAGGAGTATCCAGACTATGAAGTATGCAAGTGCGAGGATTCCGCCGCTTAAGGCTATTATTGGCAGGGCGATGAGCGTTCCTATTCCGAGGGTGAACACGCCGGCGATGATGGAGGAGATTGCCAGTGCGCCGAAAAACAGTTTGGTCAGGAAAATTACAAAGCCCAGCATGATTGATTGCATGGCGTGAAAGCGGACGTACTTGTTGTCTTTTTCCAAGAAGTAGAAGATGATTCCGGTTATCCAGCTGAACAAGTAGCACAGCGCGGCGATGGCTTTGGTGTTGTTAGTGTTTTTTTTAACCATGGACTTCACTTTGCGTTTTTTAATAAAGAAAAAGGGGGAAAGACCTTTTTCAGAGGTCTTGTTCCATTACTGTTTGTCTTCCGTTTGCTTTTGCGCGTTTTGCCGCGTCGTCCAGTGCTCCGGAGATAATCTTGTCTACTGCGTCAGGCAATGCTCCTGATGTTCTCATGCCTTTCTTTTTTAGGTATGATCCTACTTCTGATTTTACACACAAACCCATCTTTCCAATTCACCTCTAAATATTTACGGAATTACCTCGTAGTAATTTAAAATACTTTGCTAAAACGGCCTTTTGAGGCCTTTTTAAGGCGTTTTTGAAAAAGGCGGTTGTTTTTGAAGTTGTTTTTTATTCTTGTTTTGGCTTATTGTGTTTGTCATGGTTGAACGCAGAGTAAGGATTAAGAGTTCTAAGGGAAAGTTGTTGTTTGGTCCGAGAGGAGAAGTGCTTTCTGGTTCTTGGGAGTTGAGGAGGGTTTACGATCCAAAAAAGAAGTTGGTTTTTCCTCGAGAGGTTGAAGGCCGCCCTAAAAAAAGTCTTGTTGTTCCAGGCAGGAGGGTTTCAAAGAAGGCCAGGTTGTTTAAGCCTGATCTTTTTGTTGTTGCGGGAGAGGCGTCATCGGTTGAGTTTATGCAAAAGCATTATTTGACGTTGCTTTCTCGTTCCAAGGGTTTTGTGGGTAAGACATCCGTGTTGAGGGGAAGGCCGGATCAGTGGGCGCCGTTTGAACTGTTGACGGGGGATTTAAGCGGTGGGCACGGTTTTCCTTTTGTGTCTCGAGTTACGGAGTCGTCGGGACGCGTGGCTGAACTTTTTGGTTTTACTGTTGCAAGGTCGCGTTTGATTGCGCCGAGTTTTCTTGAAGTTATTTCAAAACAGCACAAGGAAACTCCTCATTTGGCGGCTTTGAAAAGCGAAATTTCAAGGAGGATTATCGAACGGTCCGGTGTTAGTCTTCCGTCTTTCCGCGAGTTTTTATTTTTTTCAAAGAAAACGCGTTAATTAGCCTTCGAGTTTTTTTCTTAGGGTTTCTTTAATTTCGCTTATTTTTACCCGTTCTTGTTTTCCGCTGTTTCGGTCTCTTATTGTCGCGTCGTTTTTTTCAAGCGAGTCGAAGTCTATTGTTATGCAGTAGGGCGTGCCTATTTCGTCGTGGCGCGCGTAGCGTTTTCCTATTGATCCTGTTTCATCGTAGTCGCAGGCAAAGTCTTTTCGCAGGATTTCGAAGACTTCTTTTGCTTTTTGTGCCAAAGGCTCTTTTTTCATCAAGGGAAACACTGCGGCTTTGTAAGGCGCGAGCTTGGGGTTTAGTTTGAGTACTATCGCGCTTCCTTTTTCGCTCTTGTTTTCATTGAAAGCGTCTAACAGAACTGTCAAAAACGTTCTTTCTACTCCTGTTGAAGGTTCTATGACAAAAGGCACTATTTTCTCGTTTGTTTGCGCGTCAAAATACGACTGGTCTTTGCCTGAGTGTTTTTCGTGTTGTTTTAAGTCGAAGTCGGTTCTGTTGGCTATGCCTTGCAGTTCTTTCCAGCCCCAGGGGTACTTGTATTCGACGTCCCAGGTTTCGTTTGAGTAGTGCGACAACTCGGTTTCAACGTGTTGGCGCACTCGGAGGTTTTCACGTTTTATGCCAAGGGAATAGAACCATCTGAGGCTTTCGGCGATCCAGTAAGCGTGCCATTTTGTTTGAACCAAGCCTTTTTCCAAGGCCTTGCCAATTGTCATTTTTTCGTGGTCTTTTTTTTCTTCTTGTGCTTTGGTTGTGTAAACGTGCGTTTCGATGTTTAGTAATTCGTCCGTTAAAATGGGGCAGTTGTCCAGTTTTTTTGGGTGGATGAAGAACTCGATTTCCATTTGGGAGAATTCGCGGCAGCGAAACACGAAGCCTCTTGGCGCGATTTCGTTTCTGAAGGCGCGTCCTATTTGAGCGATTCCAAAAGGCAATTGTTTTCGGGAGGCGGCTTGCACGATTTTGAAGTCTGCAAAGATTAATTGCGCGGTTTCCGGTCGCAGGTACGTTGCTGACGACTCGTCTTGCAGGGGTCCGGCGTGTGTTTTGAACATTAGGTTGAAAACGCGTGCGGGAGTTAATTCTCCTTTGCACTTTGGACAGGTTAGTTTGTGTTTGGCAATCAGGTTTTGGACTTTTTCAAGTGACAGGCCGTCAACTGTTATTTTGAGTTCGTCTTCTACTAGGTGGTCTGCGCGGTATCTGGAGTTGCATTTTTTGCAGTCTACTAACGGGTCGTTGAATGCGTCGACGTGTCCGCTTGCCTTCCATACTTTGGGGTGGGTTATGCTTGCTCCGTCTATTCCTACCAAGTCTGCGCGGTCTTGGACGAAGTTTTTCCACCAGGATTGTTCTATGTTGCGTTTTAGTTCGATTCCGGCAGGGCCGTAGTCAAAGAAGCCGGTCATGCCGCCGTAAAGTTCGCTGTTTGCAAAAATTAGTGCTCGGCGCTGGCATAAGTTTATGACTTTTTCCAAAAGAGTGTCTCCTTTTACTATTTGTTTGGGCTTGGAGGGGTTGGTCATGTTGTTTTCACTTTAGTTTTTATTTTGTTAATGTTTTAAAGCTATTAAGTTCTTCAGTTTATGGCGTGTTTTTTATGGCTTCAAGGCGTGAGTTGTTAGAGAAGGCAAAAAAGGGAGTTAAGGAGAGTTTTTCCCGCAAGGACTTGTTGTTGATGCAGGCCAGCCGTAGCCTTGATGACTTGGACAAGTCGGCGAGTTTTTTGTACACTCGTCTTTTGGAGTGGTTTCAACTCAACTTTCCTGAAATTGACTTGCAGAACCCTGAAAGTTTGTCGGCGGTGGTGGCGGAGTTTGGGTGCAAGGAGGATTTTGACAAGAAATTCTTGGTTAAGGTTGTTGGAGAGGGGAAGGCAGGGGAATTGCTTGCTGTTTCAAAGAAGAGTTTTGGTGCCGAGTTTGACTTGGAGGATAGGTCTGCTGTGAGGGCGCTTGCAATGCAAATAAGTTCGTTGTATCGTACGAGGAAGGAGATTGAGGATTACATTGAAACCGAATCTCAGAAAACGTTGAAGAATGTTTCGTATTTGATTGAGCCTTTGCTTGCTTGCAGGCTTGTTACCGCGGCGGGGGGTTTGGAGAAGCTTGCAAAAATGCCTGCTTCAACTATTCAGGTTATTGGAGCGGAAACGGCGTTGTTCAAGCACTTGAGAAGCGGCACTTTGCCTCCAAAACACGGGATTATTTTTCAGTCTTCGTTTATTCGGGGCGCGCCTTACGGTCAGCGGGGGAGGATTGCCCGCGCGCTTTCGTCTAAGCTTGCAATTGCGGTGAAAGCCGACTTTTACACGCATAACTTTATTGCGCCTGAACTCAAGAAGGATTTTGAAGTGCGTTTGAAGGAGATAAGGGCTTTGCCACTTGAGGGCAAGACGCCTTCATACGACCGTGAAAAAGAGTTCCAAAAGTCCAAGGAGAGGATGAAAAGGGGTTTTGGTCACAGGCGGCCTTTTGCTCGTGAAGGAGGCCGACGGTCAAACGAAGGCAAGAGAGGTTTTCGAAAGCCTCAAGGGACCAGGTTCGGCCGCAGGGAAGGCGGAAGGTCTAATAATCGTGAACAAGGGAACCGTCGTGGAAAACCGTCGTTTGGGCCGAGGCCTTCGAAACGTTTTGGTAAGAAAAGACACCGGTAACTTGATTTCTAGTTTTCAGTAGAAATAAGGTTCCGCAACACTTTTTAACTTGATTATAATAAGTTATAATTAGGTGGTTGTTTTGGAGCTTGTGTTTGAATCTAAGGCTAGGCGAGTGGGCAGTTCTCTTGGATTTTTGATTCCTCAGAGTGTTGCATTGGAAGGCCGACTTAGGGAAGGGAGCGCAATAAAGGTGTTCTTGGTCAAGAAGGACATGAAAGCCATTGAAAATGCTTTTGGAATGGTGCGGGGAGCTAAATCATTCGTGCGTGATCACAAGGACCGTTTTTGAGGCTTGTATGCTTTATGCTTTTTGACACCTATGCATGGATAGATTTCTTCAAGGCCTCTAGACGAGGGGGACGAGTTAAACGTTATTTGAAGCAAAAAAATATTTTGACAAGCGTTGTGAGTGTTGCTGAATTTACTGAGTGGAGTTTTAAACAAGGAATTTCAAAAGAAAAAACTGAAAAAATGCTTGTTTTTATTGAAAAAAATTCTGCGGTATTGCCCGTTAACTTTGAAGTAGCAAGTCTTGCCGGAAAAATAAGTTTTTTGACTAAAAAACAGGTCAAGAACTGGGGAATGATGGATTCGATGATTTATGCTACTGCTTTGTTGAATAAAACGGTCTTGCTTACGGGTGATAAGCATTTTTCAAAAATGCCTTTTGCTGAACTGTTTTGATACCTTGATTTTATGCCTTGATTATTGTTTGCATTAGTCCTTCGAGTATTGAACTGCTTAGAAAGAACAGGCCCAGTGAGACTGTGAGTAGGATTGGCGCGTATTTTACGCCTTTGTTTATTTTGCCGTAGCGTATGATGCTTAGTATTATTGAGGAGAACACGGTTGTTGTTGCAAGGGTGCTTATTGCGAATAGTCTTATGTCTTCTGAGGGGATTGCTTTTGCGGTTCCCACTCCGAAGGAGGGTATTCCTGTTGTGCTTGCTTGCATTACTTTTTCGTCGAGTTTGTTTTTTTGTTGCAGTTCAAGCAGGTTTTCGTTCATGTCCGCGTAGAATGTTGTTACCGAGAATAAGATTGGCGCCACGATTACTGTTGCAAGTACTATGAACATGGCGTAGGCCGTTGTGTTTGTGTTTATTTCTTTTCTGAGCGCGTTGGTTTCCCTGATGTCTTTTGCTACTTCTTGCAACAAGGGACCCATTTCTCCTCCGAGTCTTAGTCCGTAGGTGATTAGTTTTACGGCTCGGTCTACTGTTGCGGAGTTGACTCTTTTTGTTATGTCTTTTAACGATTTTTCTATTGACACGCCTGAAAAGGCGTTTGCTGACGCGCGTTTTATTTCGTCGTTTAACGCGCCGAATTCCGGTCTTGATGCTTTCCAAACAGCGTTTTCAAAGGTCATTCCTGCTTTGATGTTGAATGAGATTATTTGCAGGGCGTTTGGAAAGATTCCTTCTATTTCTTTTGCGCGGGAGTCTACTTCGTTTGTTACCAGGAAGTAGAAGAAGAAGGCGCTTAGCAGCATTCCCGTTATTGAAAAAAGCAGGGGGTAGGTGGTGTTTTTGCTGAAGAAGTGTGTGAAGGTGAATATTATGAATCCGAGGGAGAGAGAGAAGAATAGGGTGAAGCCGAGGAATTGTCTTGCGTTGATTTTTCTAAAGCCTCCTTGTACGAGGAGTTTTTCGGTTTTGTTTACTATGAATTTTGGGAAGAGTGATGACAGTTGCAGGTAGGGGTCTTCGAGCATTTTCAGATCAGCGGCCTCCGTGTGGAAATGAAGTGGGCGAAGAATGCTTGGAATCCTATAATTATCAGGAAGATTACTATTAGTATTGAGGAGTTTATGTTTGATCCCAGAAATCCGCTTAGTATTATTAGCATGGTTACTCCCAGTGACGGGAGTACTATTGCTGCCATCATGTAGATCATTGTTAGGGGTGACAACTCGTTTCCGTATTTGTTGATTTCTTCTATTTTGTTCTTTGACAGTTCTTGCAGTGACGCGTCAAGTGCGGTTGCAATGTCCGACCCCGTATTTAGAGCGTTGGAGATTTGCCATAGGACTTGTTTGAATTGCATTGAGGGAATACTGTGGCAGCTGTTGTTTAGGGCGTCTTGTTCGGATTGTCCTGATTCCACTTTTTTAACTATTTTTTTGAATTCTTTTGAGACTTCTTCGTAGTCTACTGTCAGGGTGGTCATGGCGTTGAACAGCGGTACTCCTGAGCGTAGTTCTATTGTCAATTGTCTTACGGCGGGTATTAGTCCTTTTTCGAGGTTTCTTATTCTTTGTGCGGCTATTATTTTGGGGTAGTAAATTACAGTTACGAAGGAGGCGAAGCCTGTTAGGAACGCGAATATGGCGCTTATGAACACGAAGTCGACTTTTGCAATGCTGCCTAAGGTGAACAGTGCGATGCTTGCAATTACGGCGTTTGAAATGCCTACTGTGGCTGCTATTGCGGCGTATTCTTTTTGTGAGAGGTCTATTTCTGCTTGCGGAAGTTTTTCGGATAGGAAGGGGAAGAATTCGGTTATTCTGCCGCTTAGGCCTATTAAGTGCTTTGAGAGGGCGATTACTATTTGTTGTGGGAGCAGACTTAGGGGTATTAACATGTTTTACTTTAACAGCTCTTTAAGGTTCTTTTTTTTGTCAACAAGGTCAAAAATTTTGTCGGGCGATTCGTAGTACTGGTCTATGATTCTTCCAAGGGAGTTTACGTCTTTTATTTTGTTTTCTACGAGGTTGGCGAGAACTTTCTTTTTTCCACTTAAGTCTTCTTCGATTTCTTTTTTGGTCATGCCGGTGTATGTTGTCAGGTCGTTGATTAGGCGTAGGTGTTCTCCGACTTGTATTAATTCGTCTTTTCGCGCGTCCCATCGGTATATTACGTTCATGCGTATTGTGTCTTCGTAGGGTACTACTTCGCTTACTTCGAATGTTCTTCTTATTCCGGTGCGGCGTTGCCTGTATTGGACTACTATTAGTTGTAGTGCTCCGAGCATTGCCTCTGGGAGTTCTATTGGCGGGTTTACAAGGCGGTTGCGTACTTGGACGGAGTCTTCTGCGTGCAAGGTTGCGCACACGGAGTGTCCTGTGTGCATTGCTTCGAATAATACTTCTGCTTCTCTTTTTCTTCTTATTTCTCCAAGTACTATTCTGTCGGGACGCATTCTCAGGGCGTTTACTAAAAGGTCCAGAAGAGAGACTTCTCCTTTTCCTTCGGGGTTTGCCTGTCGTGTGCTCATCGGAGTCCAGTGCAGGAAGTCGGGAAGTTGCAACTCGCGCGTGTCTTCCAGTGTTAGCAGTCTTTGGTCGGAGGGGACGAAGGCCAGCATTGAGTTTAGAAACGACGTTTTTCCGCTTGCTGTTCCGCCGGATACCAGGATGTTCATTTCGTACCGTATGGAAAGCCACAGGAGTGCTGCCAGGTGCAGGTTGAGGGTATTGTTTTCAATCATTGACACTATTGTCCAGGGTTCTTTTGCAAACTTTCTGATTGTAAGAGTGTTTCCTTTGCTTGAAATTGGGAACATGGTTGCGTTGACACGGTTTCCGGAGAGGAGGTGAGCGTCCATTAGCGGGTTTAGGAGGGTTATTTGTTTTCCTACTTTTCGTCCTATGCTGGAGGAGTAGTTGTGGATTTGTTCCTCGTTTTGAATCGTGACGTTTGTGGTGAGCCAGCCGAATGTTTTATGGTATACTCTGACGTTTTCGCCGGATGTGTTTACCGCTATTTCTTCAAGTTGCTCGTCGGCCAAGAGCAGTTCGAGGTCTCCAAGGCCAAGCATTTCCCGGCTTAGTCTTCCGATGATTATTTTTTCTTCTTCTTCGTTTAAGGTGCCAAGTTCTGCTTCCACGAGTTCTGCGGCTTTTGTTTTTAGTTTGTTTTTGATGATGCCTGCCTCGCGCGGGTCTAAGAGGTCGGTTACTTTATTTTGAATGCTTTCAACTATTGTTTCTTTGAGGGGTCCGATTGCTGCTTTTGTGGCCTCTGAAAGCAGGGGATAGGTGGTTTCGTATCTTTTAACGAATTCTCCTTCGTTTTTGTATATCACTACATTGGCGAGGACGCCTTCGCATTCCACGGCGTATTTTGCAAGGATTTTCATTTATGCTCACTTTTTTTCTTTTTTTGTTTTTTGATTTTTTTAGCCCTCTTTTTTTTCTTTTTAGGCTTTTTCTTTTGTTGCAGTGTTTTTTTCACGCTTGGTGCGAACTCGTTTTCCAGGTGTCTTGGGTCTGCTTTTTGTTCCTTTGGAGTTTCAAACAGGTTCAAGTGAATTTTTTTCAACAGGGATTGGGCGTTTAAGACTTGTATTTTCAGGAAGAGGATTGCTTTGTTGCCTTTTCTTATTTTTTCTTCTTCCAGGATTTTCATTGCTTTTTCTATTTCCCAGGTTTCGTGCAGAAAGTGTTTTTTCTTGGCGTTGAGGTTTTCGACGTATTGCGCAAAGGCGTTGAGTTGCCTTAGTGCAAGTTGCATTTCTTTTTTTACCGTTGAAAGTTCTTGTTCGGAGAACTCCCTGTGTTTCAACTCGTTAAGGTAGCGTTTTGAGAATTCCACGCGTTTTTCTATGGAGCTTTCAAAAAAGTCGGCAAGGTCTTTTGCCCGTGCGATTTTGTAGTAGCCTTGGGTGTCTTCTATTTCCAGTGGTTTTGCTGCTGTTTGTTTTTCTTTTGGGCGGAGTCTTTTCGGTTTTGCCAGTTTTAAGCCTGCAAGTCCGTAGTTTGTTTCAAGCAAACCGGTTTTTTCAAGTGTCCTTGAAAGTTTTTCGGTTTGGCTGTGGCTTAAACCTATTGCTTTGCTTGCGTCTTCCAGCGACACTTCTTTGTTGGAGTACACGTATTGGACGAGCCGGTCCGCGTTGGTTCTTATTTTTTTGTTCATTTTTGTTACTTCAACAACTCATTTGAAATATTTATTTGTTTTATGGCGTAGTTTTCCCGTTTTTTAAGCGGTTTGTTTCCGCGTCTTTTACAATTAGGTTCAAGTCAAGCTCTGCCTCGAAGGCGGTTGTGTTGAAGTTTAGTTCCAAAGTGCTGTTGACTGTTGTTTGCGGGCGCTCCAGGGAAAACAAGCGGTTTGAAAGAGCGCCGAATCTGAGTGTTAGTTGCGTGGTGCTTGTTTCGTTTATCAAGTCTATTACAATGATGTTTTCGTAGTCCAAGTCAAGAGGTGTGCAAGTGCTTTGGTAGGTCGTTCCTTGCCGGTCTTCAATGTTCAGGTTCAAGCTAAGGCAGTAGGTTGTTCCCCCAGTGCAGGTGGTGTAACTGTCC
>JBHHTN010000031.1:0-10724 GCA_046753405.1 Candidatus Micrarchaeia archaeon
TCCCGCGAGTAGCATGTTCGCATGTCCGCGGGTCGCGCGAGGCTCCGATTACCGCAATGCTTTGCGGGTTCAACAACACGTTCAAGTTTTCAGCATGCATTTTGCGTTTCACTTTGTAATAATTCTCGCATCCACTATTGTCGCTTGACTTTGGCTTGCAATAACGGGGTTAAAGTCCAGTTCTTGAATGTTCGGGTTTTCAATCAAAAGCCTGGAGGTGTTTTCCAGCACGCGTTCTATACTTTTCCGGTTTGCCTTCATTCCCCGAAAGCCTTTTTTTGAAAAAAACCTGCCCGCGTGCGTGGAGCGAATCATTTCATGTATTTCTTTTTCTTCAACTGGACAAACCAGTACTGCGACATCTTGCAGCAGTTCAGCAAAAACTCCGCCGAAGCCGAACATCAAGGTGGGACCGAAAGACTCGTCGTTTTTCCCCCCGACAATCAGTTCCACCCCGCTTTTTTGCTCTTGAACCAGGTACTGGCCAACTTTAATGCCTTGTGACGCAGTTTGAGTACGCAGCCTTTCAAAAGCGGTCTTCAACTCTTCTTCGTCGCTTATGTTCAAAACTATAAGGCCGTGCTCGGTTTTGTGCAGTACTTCGCTGCTTAGCGCTTTGAGAACTATTGGGAATTCAAAGGAAATGCTTGCCTGGCGTAATGCCTCTGAGTCTTTGGATGCAAAACTTCTTGCGTGCTTCAACTGATACTTGTCCAAAAGCATTTGCACTTTTTCCAGCGGCAACACGGATGGCATGAAAAATCAAAACGCCTTTTTCACTTTTTGTGCAGGTGCGATTCCAAAAGGTTCAGCCTGCTTAAAATGCTCAAGCCCGAAAGGAACAACAGCAAGAAGAACACGATCATGTATGCTTTCAAGGAACCGCTTGTGCTGACGTCAAAGTAAAGCAAAAGAAAAAACAAGAGTGCTACCACGGAATACGCGGCTTTCTCACTTTCACTCAAACCCATTAAAATTCTTTTGACCATTTTATCTTGCAAACACCTCTTATTTTTTCCAGTTTCAAAAAAGCTTTCTCAGGCACTGCTTTTAAATTCGTCGCCTGAAAAAACTTGACGGTAACGAAATAAATGAAGCTTGATTTTTTAGGTGGGGCAAGGGAAGTCGGACGCTCCAGCATCTTCGTTGAATTAAACAAGTTAAAGCTTCTTTTTGACTGCGGAGTAAAACCCAATCATAACACAAGCTTTCCGCTGGTCCCCCCGGTTGACCCTGACGCGGTTGTAGTTTCCCACGCGCACTTGGATCACTCTGGAAACATTCCCGTTTACTCGTCAAAGGGAATTCCGTGGTTTTGCACCGAGCCAACCCTTCCTTTGATCGAGCTTTTGCTTAACGACTCTCTTAAAATCTTAAAGGGGTCAAAGCAAAAACCGTACTTTTCACTGCATGACTTGAAAAAATTGCCCAAAACTTGCAGAACGCTTTCTTACAACGAAACATTCGAGTTCTTCGACGGCTCCAAACTGAGCTTTTTGGACGCCGGGCACATTACGGGAAGCGCGCAAGTGTTTTTGAAGGAAAACTCCGGCAAAAGCGTTTTGTACACCGGAGACTTGAAACTTGAAAAAACCCGTTTGCACTCTGGCGCCCTAGTTCCAAATGAAAAAGTCGACGTTTTGATTACTGAAAGCACTTATGCGGCGCAGGAGCACGCCTCGCGCGCAAGTTTGGAAAAAGAGTTTTGCAAAAAAGTGCAGCAGACTGTCAACGAGGGAAAAGTTGCCTTGATTTTAGCTTTTGCAGTTGACCGCACTCACGAAATTTTAATGGTTTTGGCGCAAAACAATTTTCGCGGAACGGTGTTTGTGGATGGAATGGGAACGCAAGTTTATGAAATAATGTTGAATTACCCAAAATACCTGGACGACTTGGCAGGCTTGAAAGGCGCGGTTAAAAAAACGCATTTTGTAAGTTCCAAGTCCAGGCGGAGGATTGGTTCTTCGCCTTCGGTTATTGTTTCCACCGCGGGAATGTTAAGCGGCGGTCCGGCAATTTCTTACTTGAAAAAACTAAACAGCAAGGGCAACGGCAAGGTGTTCATGACCGGTTTCCAGGTGATAGGAACAAACGGCAGAATGCTTTTGGAACAAGGCAAAATAAGAATCAGGGGAAGGACTGAAAGGATTTTTTTGGAGGCAGAACAATTCGACTTTTCCGCGCACATTGGGTACTCGCAACTTTTGCATTTCGTTCGGAAAATTTCGCCTCAGAAAGTGTTTTGCGTGCACGGAGAAGAGGAAAAATGCGTGCAATTCGCAGAAGACCTCAAAAAAGAGGGTTTTGACGCAGTAGCGCCAAGGCAAGGCGACGCCTTTGAAGTTTAAGCCTTTTTACAAGGTTAACAAAATAGTTAACTTTTTAAGGTTCGTTTTCCCGTTATTGTCATGGATTATAGTCTTAGCAAGCCTTACCTTAGACTCTTTGAAGCCTTTGGCAAGGCCCCTTTTGACGTCAGTTCAGCAGCAAAGGCCTTGAACACCAGTTTTGGCGCTGCAAAAGTCGTTCTTTCAAGGCTGTCGGGCAAAAAAAGCGTTTTTTCACCTGCAAGGGGAAAATACGTGTTGATTAAACCGGACTCGTTTGTGCGTCTTGGTTTTCTTGCAAAAAAGAATGCGCGTCTTGCAAAACTGGCTTTCGCAGTTTTTGAAGAATTTCCCAGCCTTGAATTGCTTCTTTTGTACGGCTCGCAGGTCGCAGGTTCTGCTGACAAGTTCAGTGACTTTGATGTCTTGGTTGTTCTTCCCAGCGTGCCTTCGGTTGAACAACAAGGCTCGTTTAAAAGACAAGTGGAAAAACGCCTTAAACTAAGATTGCACGTGACTTTTTTGTCGCGTGGTTCCTATCAGACTTTTTTGCTAACCGAACCTTTCGCGGGATTCTGGTTTTTTGAGGGAATGGTCTTCGACGAGTCGGACATGTTCAAGCCCCTGCCTCCGACTGCAAAGATGGGTTTTCAAGAAGGCCTGCGTACTGCCCAAGTTTACTTTGAAGCTTTTAGGAATGAAAGCGACGGGCTTAAAAAGCGCGGTTTTCTTGTGAAAAATCTTAGAATGCTGTTCATGCTTGAAAACGCTTTGATTCACAACTACGATTTTTCCAGCGTAAGGACCCGATTGAGAAAAGCCGTAGGCGAAAAATTGATGAATGTTTTGAGGGGCAAAGCTTTGCTAAAAGGGGGGGCTTTGCCGTTTGACGCACTTGAAAAACTTTCGCGCAAAACGTTTTTGCAAGTCAGAGGGGCAATCAAGCGCTTGGGCGAAAACTCTTCGGATTTCATATGGAAGTCGCTTGCTTGAAGATTAAAAGTTTGTAAGGCTGGAAATGAAAATGTCGCGGAAAAAGGATTTGGAGACGATGGCAAGCTTTGTAGGAAACTCTGCAGCTCACGTTGCCCTTTTGCCGGGAAAAAGCTTTGCTTTGAAGGAGGCGGCAACTTACACTACTGATGCTTCTGAACTTGCTCTTTCACGGGCCTGGAACAAGGATGAAGTCGAGTTTTTCAAAAAGAAAGCCCGTCAACGTACAAAGGTTGAATTGCATAAAAGGATTAAGGCGTATGGCTTCAACCCGAAAGATTTTGACGCCTTTTTCAAAAAAGCAGAGGACTACATGACCGAATTCATTGACGGATATTTTGAGAAAAACAAAGATTAAAGAACGATTTTAAGAAAAAAGAATTCGTTGGGTTTGTGGAGAAGCATGAAATTAGCATATTTCACTGACACGTATTTGCCGAATGTTGACGGAGTTGTAAACTCCATTGTCAACTCTAAAGCGGAGTTGGCAAAAAGGGGGCACAAAGTCTTTGTTTTTGCAGCCGGAGACAAGCAGTCGAGAGTTCAAAACTTGGATAAAACAGTGTTTTTTTACGACAGCGTTTCGTTTCCCCCCTACCCGCAATACAAAGTTGCCATTTACCCGTTTGCCTCTACGAGTCATGTGCGCAAGGTTCGTGCTAAAATAGTTCACTCGCACGCGGTTGCTTCAATGGGGCTTGCAGCCATTGCAGCTTCCAAGTCTTACAACATTCCTTTGCTTGGAACTTTTCATACAATGGTTCCCCTTGCTGCAAAAGCTTACACGCGTCAGAGGTGGGCGAAAAAGCTTGTTTCAAAAATTGCCTGGCAGGCGGTCAGCACTTTTTACAAGCCTTACGACTTGGTTACCGCGCCTACGCAAACCATTGCGCGTTTGTTGTCGCACCACGGAATAAAAAAAGTGCGTGTTGTTCCCAACGGTATTGACATCGCGCGCTTTAACCCCCGCGTTGACGGAAACGTGGTTCGAAAAATGCTTGGAATTTCGCGCAGTACCAAAGTCGTTGTTGTTGCAGGCCGTGTTAGCTTTGAAAAAAATGTTGAAGTTTTGATTTCCGCTGCAAAGCACATGAAACAAAACAAAAGCTGTCCTGATTTTAAATTCATTATAACCGGAAGCGGTCCTGCAAAACCGCATTGTGAGAAGCTTACTCGTCAGTTTAAGTTGACTGACACGATTATTTTCACTGATTTTCTACGCTCGTTCGAGCTTCCTTTTTACTACGCGGTAGGGGATGTGTTTGCAACTGCGTCTACTTTTGAAACCCAGGGCATGGCAATGCTTGAGGCAATGGCCTGCGGAAAGCTGGCAGTTGGCGCGGACAGCCTTGCTACTCCCGAGGCAATTAAAAACAACGAGAACGGCTTTTTGTTCACGCCTTTTGACTCAAAAGAGTGTGCGGACAGGCTTTGCGAGGTTTTGTCCTTGCCGCCAGGCAAGTACAAGGCAATGTCGAAGAGTGCAAGGCTTACTGCCGAAAAATTTTCGATTCCAAAAAGCACGGACGCGTTGTTGCAGGCGTACTCGCAGGCGCTGTAGGTTTTACTGGCATTTTAAGTGCTTAAGAGCGTCGTTTTTTGATGTAAGCCCTTTGAACGTCTTGTCGTTTATTACAAGCGAGGGGGCTTGAGTTACGTCTTGTTGTTTTTTGATTACTTCCAAAAAGCCCAAGTCAGACGAGAGGGGAAATGCGAATACTCGTGCGTTTTGACATTCTGCTTTTACTTGTTCTAGTACTTCGGCTTGTGCTTGGCACTCAATGCATTTTCCATGCGGGTAAAAGTAAAGTATGGGTTCGATGAAGTTGGAGTCGCATAGTTTTTGAAGGTTGTAAACGTCAAGCAAAAGCTCGCTGTTTGCAAGGAGGTATTTTTTATCCAAGGGATCTGTTCCCGAAACGATGTTTTCTGCCTTTGCTGTTTGTAGTTTTGCGAATGCCTGGTAGGTTTTTGTTGCTTGTTCTTTTGTTTTTTGTTCAAGTGCGGGACACGCGTTTTCTGGTTCTGCTTTGATTGTTTGAAGGTATTGAAAGAGCAGTCTTGAGGAGTGGGATTGAAGTTCTACTTCTTCAAGTTGTGTTATTATTTCGTTTGCGCGGTTGTCATCCAGGACTTTTATGAACATGAAGTTGGCTGCAAACAAAATTACGGTTATTACTGCTGCTTTTGTGTAAATGCTTACCATTTGTACTCACTTCGTGATGCTTCATGTGCAAGGCTTGAGAATCCTATGAATACGATGAAGAAAGGATAGAGAAAGGTGAATAATAATCCTGCTGGAACGTCGCTTAACTTGAATTTTTGTCCTGCTGTTTCAAAACTGAACCAGAGTATGGTGAAGGTGAGTATGAACGCGGTTGTAATTAGAAAAGGCGCGGGGTTTCCAATTTGATGCGAGTAGGTGTCGGGGTTCAACAAAAGGGAGGGTTCGGTTGCAAGAATGCTGGGTATTCCGCCCATGAGGCTTGAGAAGGCCGAGAGGTTCCATACTATGAGGCCAAATACTATGAGCATGCCAAGCAAATCAACTAAGAACGAGGCGGGAAGCACGAAGCGGCCTAGTTCTCCAAAGAACGAGTTGAAGAACATGTGTTTGTATTTCAGTCCGTTGTATATTTTTCCGCGCGTCCATCTAAGTCTTTGTCGGTATAGTTTTGGAAGAGTTTCTGGAACATCGGTGTAAACGTGGGTTCTGGGGTTGAATACTACTTTTAAGCCCTTGTCTTGCATTCGCATGGTCATTTCCATGTCTTCGGTGAGGTTTCCTTCTTCAAATCCTCCCAGGCGGTCCAAAGTTTTTTTTCGGTAAACAACCATGGGTCCGGGAGTGACGAATATGCTTTCCATTTTTCCAAGTGCGTGGTGCCAAAACCCGCTTGCCGCATTGTATTCCACGCGCTGCACTTCTTTTAGGGGGTTGTTGCTTTTTTCCACGCTTATGAACGCGAATACTGCACCTGTTGTTTTGTCTTCAAGGAAGGGAACCGTGTTTTCCAAAGCGGTTTTTGATGGAAACGTGTCGGAGTCGATTAAGGCTATTGCGTTTCCTTTGGCAAGGGACACGCCTTTGTTCATTGCACGGGCTTTGCCTTGTCTTTTTTTTGCAATTTTGTCGCTTATTGCGTCGGCTACTACGATTACTTCAAATTTTCGCGGGTAGTTCATTGAAAGAACGGAGGACAGGCAGCGCGTTATCGTGTTTTCGCAGTTGTATGCGGGAACTACCACGCTTAGCTGGGGCCATTTTTTGATTTTTGGTATTTTAGTGGTTTTTTTCTTTTCATCCAGGCAGGTCAAAAGGTAGACTACGGATATGAAGGTGCTTACTGCTGCCAAAAGCGCGAATATGAACGGGTAGTATATTACTTGCATTAGAGCTGCCATTGGCAATGATAGAAGCAGCGCGATTATTGCTCCCCATATTATTAGTTTGGACATTTGTTGAAACCTGCTTTTGTCCTTTTGTGAAAAAACAAAGAATGAATAAGTAGATTTGTTCTAAAGCGTTTATTTAAAGTTTTGATGTTAAAGGGTTTTTCATGGATTTTAAGAAGAAGTTGGGGTTGTTTTTTGCGGCTTTTTTCGCGTTTTTGCTTGTTGCCTCAATTGTTTTTGCGCCCTTTGGTCTCATCGTGCATGCGGTTTTCAAGGTGTTGACTGAAGGCAATTCTTTTGGCAAGCAGTTTATTTTCTTGTTTTTTATTTCAGCGTTTTTTTTCTTCAGGTCCTTTGCAGTGAAGAAGAGGTTGCCAACGAGCTTGAAAAATGCGGGCAGTATTTTGTTTTTTTTGGTTGTTTTGGGTTTTGCACTTAACGTTGCCAGTTTTTTTGTTTTCACCGGTGAATATGGGGGAAGTCCTCTTTCTTATTTTGCACGCGTAGTTCCCTGTGGCGAGGCTTTTTGCTGGGAAGGGTCTTATTTGCAGCACAATCATTTTCCAAAGAGCTCGATTTTTTTCGCAGAACAACTTTTTGGCGTTGAAAATGTTTGGAATGTTGACGACGGACTTGCGTTTTACGGGTTGTTGCCTTTCCAGGACGTTTTTGCAGTAGTGTTTATTGCAATAATCGGCTTGGTGTTTTTGTTCGGCCTTATTGCAACGTTGCGCGAGGACAACGTTTTTTTTGCGTTGGCAATTGCCTCTGGCAGCATTGTTGGCGCAATGAGTATTTTGGACGGCGGGCCTTTCACGGTGTCCGGTGCCAATGCCCTTGCATTGTTGTCGGTTGGTCTTTTGAAGGACGTGAAGCCTTTGAGTAAAACTTTCGAGGTTGTTAAAACATTTGCTCCGCTTTGGGTTGCGGCCCTTGCAATTTACTTGCCGGTTTACTTGTTTGGCTCTTCTTTAGTTTTTTGGAATTGGTGGACTGTTCCTGCTTTGGCTGCGTCTTTGGGTTTTCCGTTTTTGTTGTTTGACGCTTTCAAAAAAAAGGGTTTGAAGACGTTGGCTTTAGGCCTTTCGCTTTTAGTGGTTTTTTTGTGGGGTGCGCAAGGTTTTTGGCAAGGGTTTAATTTCAATTATAACGGTTTGGCGTTTGAGGAAAATGACTTGGTTTTGTCTTACGGGTTGCCGGTAAGCGTTGGAGTAGCCTCTGTTGACGGTGTTGTTGAAAAAAGCGGTGCTAGCGTGCTTGAGAGTGCCAAGTACGGCTGGTATTATGTTGCTAACGCGAATTTCAACAAGGGTTTGTTTTCAAATTCTGTTCAAAACGCGTTGAGGGACGATTTTGCTTTTGAAGGCTATCTTTTTGCCGAGAAAAGCTGGAGCGGTTCTGAGGAAACTTTTTTGAGGGTTCATCTTGTTTCAGAAAAAGAGTTTGTTTTATCTAATTTTTCAACTTTTTCGTTCAAGCCAGCGTCCGAGGGTCAACTTAACGGAGTTTTTTACGCTGTTGGTTTGAGCAGGTTGCCCGGGCCTCATTTGGCTTTGGAGGCCGCAAGCTTTGCGCGGTTTGTTTTGAACAAGGACGTGTTGGTTGAAACAAAAATGCAGCAAACCGCAAAAGTTTCGCGGTAGTTTCCTTGCGGTTTTGCAGTCTGTCAAGCCTGCTGGCAAGTGCAATTATTTTTCAGGCTCGCTATAGCATGATTTATTAGTATTGTCGTGTTTAAGTCAAAACGTGTTTTGAAGGCTTTGAAAGAAATTACCGTTGTTGCAACTAACCGTGTAGGGCTTTTGGCCGACGTGGCGGAGACTTTGGCCAGCAGGGGCATTAACATTGACTCGGTTGCCTTGGAAAAAAGCGGTAAAAGCGCCATTGTGCGTGTTGCCACGCCTGCTGCAAGTTACGCGCGGGCCAGGCTTGCTTTGAAAAAAGCGGGTTTGAAGCCGGTTGAAGACAAGTATCTTGCTGTTAGCTTGGTTGACCGGCCCGGAGAGCTTGCAAGGCTTTCGCGCAAGCTTGCACAAAACGGGATTAGAATTGAAAACGTTTTTTTACTCAAGAGGGAAAAGCGGAAGACGATTCTTTCTTTGAAGGTAAGCGATTTTGCCAGCGCCAGGAAAATTCTGAATTTGTAAAAAAGGTCGTTTTTTTTTGAAGAATTTGGTTTCTGTTGTTGTTCCCGCTTTGAACGAGGAGAAGTACATTCGCAACTGTCTTGAGTCGTTGAAGAAACAGGATTACAAAGGAGAGTATGAAATAATCGTTTCAGACGGGTTAAGCACGGACGACACAGCGCTTATTTCCCGAAAGTACGCGGATAAAGTGGTGTTTGAAAAAAGTCGTACCATTGCCGCCGGCCGTCAGAAGGGGGTGAGCGTGGCAAAGGGAAAGATAATCGCGTTTACTGATGCCGACTCTCAGGTTCCGCCGGATTGGTTGTCCAGGCTTGTCGCGCCTTTTGATGACAAGGAGGTTGTTTGCACTTACGGAAGCGTGTTTTTATACGACGGAACAGCTTTGGACAGGTTTATTGCAAAGTACATTTTTCTTTTTTTCATGCACGTAATGCAGGTTTTTGGAAAGCCCAACGGCGCTGGTTCCAACATGGCTTTCAGGAAGACGACTTTCAAAAAAGTCGGGGGGTTTAATATCGACCTTGCCGCAGGCGAGGACTTGGATTTGCTTAGAAAACTGAAAAAGCACGGCAAGATTGTTTTTGCAAGCGATGCAAAAGTGTTTGTTTCAAGCAGGCGAATGAAAAAATGGGGTTATTTGAAGTTTTTGCTGTTTCACATGTCCAACATGTTCAAAGTGCAGTTTGAAGGAAAAGCGGAAAAAACATACGAGCCAATTCGTTAGAACTTGGAGGTTATCCACATCCAAAGCCCGATTGCAAGATCGTCTTTTATCGTGCGCCACAATCCGTGAGGGCGCAAGTGGTCAACTGAAATAGTTGAATCAAATTTGGAGGTAAACCCGGCTTTCCTTGCTTTTTTCAAAAAAAGGGTGTCCTCGTACCTTGGAAGCTTGAATCCATCCACTTTTTCCCACACTTTTCTTTTATAGGCCATGTTCCCGCCCAAAGGCGCGGTTCCAAGGGAAATTAAAAAATTGGATAAAATGTGTCCTTTTGTGTGGTAAACGCCGTAGGCCAAGTCGTATTCTTCAAGCAGTTTAAGGTAAGATGAAACCCAGTTTTTCATTGGAATGCAGTCGGAATCCAAGTTGAGTATTACGTCTCTGTCGGGAAGATTTTCAACTGCGTGGTCGCGCGCTTGCCCTATTGTTCCCGGAAAACGCACGACTTTGATTCTTTTGTCTTTGAAAACGCGGTACTTTGAGTAGTCTTCGGGAACGGGGGAACTATCCGCTATAACTATTTTGAAGTCCCCGCTTGGAATTCGGCTTGCTTGCGTGATTACTTCTTCTACTGCGCGGACAACGTTAGGGTCGTTGTACAAGGGAATTGCAATTCCAACTTTCAACAAAAAAAAATCACCTTTTGCAAACTCTATTTACTTTTTACGGGGTTTTTTATTTTTTGCACAAAACCCGAAAAAACTCGCTTTGCGTTTTTTTTAAAGAAGGGCTTAAGGACGTATGCTTTTTAAACTCTTTTTTGGTTTAGTTGATATTAAGAGGTATTTATTCAAATGAATGGCAATAAGCGTGCTCAAGGTTCTTTTGAGTATGTTTTGATGATTGCAGGGGTTGTTTTAGTTCTTACTGTTATTGTTGTTTTGCTTCAGTCTCAGGCGGTTACGTCGTCCGGGCAGGTTGAGCAGAATGTTGAGTATCATGCTCAGGTTGCCTGTGATGCCAGCAAGATGCAGGAGCAGGCGTCTTTTTTGGTTGGTTCTTGGAATTTTAACGAGGGAACCGGTACAACGGCAAGAGATTCTTCTGGGAACAATAACGATGGAACGCTTACCAACGGTCCCAAGTGGACTGTTGGAAAGTTTCGAAAAGGATTGCAGTTCGACGGAAAAGACGACT
>JBHHTN010000032.1:0-10517 GCA_046753405.1 Candidatus Micrarchaeia archaeon
GGTTCAAGCCAGTAATGCGTTTTAGAAGTAGTAGTACAACCGCAAACAGGCGTGTTCCAACAACCATTGGAAAACGTGTGCCTGCAAGTCTGGCCCTGAAAATCACACTTTGCCCCAGAAGTACAAGAAGAATATGCATCCACAATGGGAGAAATAGAAAGAACTGCAACGAAAGAAACAGAAACAAACAAGACTAGAGAAAAAAACAATGCGGCGGCCTTCAAGTAAAACAAACGTATTTTTGACACGGTTTTAAAACCCACAAAACTACTCCAAAGCACCCAATAACTTGTTACTACTATGCAGTAGCACTTATTTAAACCTTTTTGGTGGGCTTTCAACAAGCTCGCCTAAGACTTCGTTTGGCCGAAACAAGGCATTAATAGCTTTGACTTTCTAAAAAAAGCTGTTTACGCGGGGCTATAGTATAACTTGGCAGAACAGCAGGCTCCAGAAAAGCCCTTTTTTTCATTAAAAAGGGCTTGTTGAAAAAAAACTGCTTTTGGCCAAAAAAAATACCAAAAACAGCCACACGGGTGCAAGCGAGCCGCAAAAATTTGCGGTAATGACTGAAAAAACTTTTGGAGCAATGACCTTTTTTTCTTTCAAAAGGAAAAAGGATTGACTTGCACAATAAAGCAAACCCCCAGCATACCACTTAAAAGCAAAGGAAGGGGGAGCGAGCACTCCGCTCAAGGGGGAAACCGCGTTTCCCCCGACGCGGAGGGAGGCACCTGCGGGTCGGGGTTCAAATCCCCGTGGCCCCACTTTCAAACTCAAAAGAAGGAAGATAAAAAAAGGGTTTGTAGAAAAAATTCTGAAGCCTTGAACGAATATAACATTGCCGGCCTGACAATCGCTGTTGCACTCGGATTGTCAACAATCAAGCTTGCAAGCGCCTTTGTAGCTGACGCCGTTGTACCGGTTATGAACGCTTTTTCCGCAAGCGGAAAAATATTGGCAGTTAAATTCAACATAGCAGGAATAATTTTTCCAGTAACACACTTCGCTTTTGCACTGATGGAATTTACAATAGTCCTAATCGCAGTAGCAATAATTAGAATAGCAACAGCATCCAAAGGCAAAAAAAAGAGATAGTTTTCGTTGCGTTTGTTTTTCAGTAAGCCAAAACCCCTAATAAACAATGCGAGTGTAACTCCTAAGAAAAATGTCGATAGTAGTAGGCGTCGACGAAGCTGGTAGAAAACTCGGATAATTTTTTTTTCGGGTTTGCCAAAAGGCTGCGTCCTTGGCTCATTGGTAATTTGCGTCTTCGCTTTCGAAGGAGACCAGCAGCAGCTTCATGAACTTGGTGCGCGGGACTCCAAACAAACCACGCACGCAAAACGCAAGCTCTTGTATGAAAAACTGTTGGAACACGGTGAAAGCGTGTGTGAGTTTGTTCCGGCCGATGAAATAACGAGTTTGATGAAAAAACGGGTTTCATTAAATGAAATCGAGGCGCTGAACATCGGTGAAGCCTTGAACATACTGCAAAAAAAACTCGGATGTGACATTGACGAAGTGTTCGTGGACTCTCCCGACCCCAACCCGGAAAAGTTCGCGCAACGAATAAAAAAATACTTCAATAATCCAAAAACCAAAATCACCAGTTCGAACAAGGCCGAGTCCAAGTACCCGACTGTAGCCGCGGCGTCAATTGTAGCCAAAGTTTGCCGCGACGCTGAATTAGAGCGGATAAAAAAGGAAGTTGGTAAAGACTTCGGATCGGGCTACACCCACGACCAGACCACAATTAATTACCTGAAGAAGAACCACAACGAGGAAAAAGTTCAAAAGTACATTCGCCACCAGTGGAAAACCATTAAAAATTTGAAGACCGCGCAGTTGGACTTGGAAAAATACATTTAAGCCGACGCGGTTTGAAAGTGGTCGTGAAACTTCTTGGTTACTTTCAACAAGCGAGTGTTTCCTTTTTTCTGCGAAGTCAAAAAACCGTCTTCCTTCAACTCGGTTATGTACGCGTAAATCTCCCCCCTGAAATACTTCTTCAACTCGGATTGGAGGATTTCTCCCTTGCTTGAAATGAAGGCAAGCATTTTCTTTGCCTTGCGCGAGAGCCCTACGTTTTTTGACAGGTGGGAGACTGCTTCCAAATACTCTGGTTTTAATTGGAAGCGTGCAAAGTCTCCTTCAAACTCCAAAAAAATTGAAGAATCGCGTTTTTCGTATTCTTCCCTTAGGTTCAAAACAAGCTCTTTCGCTTTTTTGACCCTGCAGCGGGCTACAATGGCAAGCTCGGCGATGTTTAACTGCTTGTTTGAAACAAAAAGTGCGGCTTCAACAACGCGCAGTCTGTCAATTTCTTTTCTTTTTTTTGGGCGGAAGGCCACTCCGATTTTTTCGCCTTCTTCAGTCATGTCAACTGGATTTGGGTTAACCGCAATTCCGCCTTCTGCAATTTCAAGTTTTTGCTGCCCTGACTCGTCAACGCGTTCTGCCACCTCTTGCGCGTCATGCTCTTCTTCCTCTAAAACCTGTTGTGTTTCAATGCTTTCCTCGGAAGCGCCTTCAACGCTGTCGCTTTCACGCTCGGTTGAGGAGTACTCTTCTTCGTCCGGCAGTGGGTCGCCCATGATTTCAAAATAAAGCAGCGATTCAATAAAAAAACAGTTGCCTGCCAGCGCAGTACGCATAACCTTAAATAATTCGCCATTCATCAGTGTAATCGGCCAAATGCTTAAACTAATTTTACATTAAGCGTTAGGACTAACCGCACCGCGCCGAAAAAGGCAACACGTGCATGGAAACTTAAAAGGTGAAACAGCACTATGACTGTTGAATTGTTGGTACCCCAAGAAAAACTGCTTGAAGCCGGAGTACACATAGGAACAAGAAACAAAAACGGCGGAATGAAGCAGTACATTTACAAAGCGCGCGACGACGGCCTGCACGTTTTGGACTTGAAAAAAATGAATGAAAAGCTTTTCCTGGCCGCTAAGGTTATTGCACGCTACAAAACTGAACAAGTGTTTGTTGTCGGAAGCAAGGACAACGCTAAAAGGCCCATTTCTAAGTTTTGTGAGCTTACAAGCTGCCAGCCCTTAATCGGAAGGTTCACGCCCGGAATGTTCACAAACCCCTCGCGCAAAGACTTTTACGAACCCCGGTTGGTGATCGTTGTTGACCCCGGAATGGACAGGCAGGCGGTAAAAGAAGCGTATACCATCAACGTTCCCATAATCGCTTTTTGCGACACCAACAACTCCACGCGCTATTTAGACTTGATTATTCCCTGCAACAACAAAGGAAGAAAATCCCTCGCGCTTATGTTTTGGGTTTTGGCCCGCGAGGTATTGAAACTTCAGGAAAAAATAAAGACAAACGAAGAATTCGAGTCCGAACAACAAGAATTCGAAGCATGAAAAAAAACTATGCAACGACGAATGACGGTGCATCAAGAGTTTCTTTCCTTTTCAAGTGCCTTTTGACTGCGTCAAGAAACTTGTCGTCAAAAGAATTGAACATCTCGTGTTTGAATCTTGGAAACAAACTCAAAAAATCTCTTTTTTTCAAAGCGTTGTGGTGCGCTAAAACCGCCGCGTTGATAAACCCTTTGCGAGGGTATTTCTGACCGTTCAAGGTGCGCCTAACATCCACTTCTTCTTCCAAGTCTTTAACTTTTATCGGGCCTTCAAACGCGTCTTCAAGTTCCTTGTGAAACAATCTTCCAATATCCCAGGCTAATTGCTTTTCAGTTTTCCAACGCTTTTTTCTAAATGAATCAAATTCGACCAGAGCCATAAAAATATTTTACCTAATACCCTTAAAAAAAAGCACTGTTTTAGAATCTTCTTATGCGAAACGCGTTTGTAGCAGGACAGTTTTACCCTCAA
Organism: Candidatus Micrarchaeia archaeon; assembly: GCA_046753405.1. GTDB lineage: Archaea > Micrarchaeota > Micrarchaeia > Norongarragalinales > CAINOH01 > JBHHTN01. Next base: position 3,858 of record JBHHTN010000032.1, read on the forward strand.
GACAAAAACGAGCTTGTTAAACTGCTGGAGTCTTTTGAAGACAACCTTGACAGCGAAGTCTTGGAAAAGTCTTTGAACAACGCGAAAAAAGTCTTGGCCGTCATCAGCCCCCACGCCGGACTTGCTTACTCAGGTCAAAGCGCTGCCTACTCATACCGGGCTTTGAAAAGCAGGATGAAGAAAACTTCTGACAGAACCTTCGCGGTGTTCTGTCCAAGTCACACCAAACGCGGGAGTCCAAACGCGTTGAGCATGGAAGACTGGCAAACTCCCATTGGCAAAGTTGAAACAAACGTTAAGTTTGCACGCGAAATGCTTTCCGCGTCCCAGTACTTGGAAATAAGCGAGGAAGCCCACCAAAGCGAGCACTCTCTGGAGGTGCAACTTCCGTTTTTACAACACTTTTTTGAAAACCCTCTTTTTGCAGGAGTATGCATAAGTCAAGACGAAAACGTTTTGGACATTGCAGAAGACTTGGCAAACGCGGTTGTGGTAGCGGAAAAAAAGTTGGAGCAAAACGTGCGCGTTATTGCAAGCAGCGACTTTTCACACTACGAACCTGCAAAAATTGCAAAGGAAAAAGACGAGGAAGCCATCAAAGCAATTTGCAAGCTTGACAAAAAGAAGTTCGCGCAACTTGTTTTTGAAAAGCAGCTTAGCATTTGCGGCTTTGGCCCCATCTTGGTTGCAATGAATTACGCGAAGAAAAAAGGAGCAAGAGAAGGAGTGCTACTGGACTTTTCAAATTCTGGAAAAGTCACCGGAGAAAACCAAGTAGTTGACTACGCAAGCATTGCCTTCGTGTGACTCACCTGCTTTCTGCCAGTCGGTTCAACGCGTCTTTGTTCTTCGCCAAAAGTTGCCGGTAAGCGTCTTCTGAAATTTCCCCGCGGGAATACAAGTACTCCAAACGGTCTATTTTGGTTGTTATCAGCCTTTCGACTTCTTGATCTTTCTCTTTTGCAGCATAAGACGGCTTTTGCTCCGACAACTCCGAAAGCTTTGTCTCCAGCCTCTCAGAATACTCCGACAACTCTTTTGAAAGACCTCGGTAAAGCCGCGGACTAATGGTTCCCAACTTATAATCCTCTTTCAACACCGTCTCGGCAGCCATGTTGGTTTTCACGTCAGTTGTGAGCAGTCTGTACTCATCTTCAAAAGGGTCGCGGGAAAACCTAAGAAGCTTTTTTGCGGCCTGGTTTGCAGTAAGACTCGTCAACACCACCGACACTACTATAACCACCAAGGTTATGTTGAACAGTGCAAGGGCGTCTTCTTTAGGAAAAAGGCCGCTTGAAGCCTTTGAAACAATTATTGACGCCAAAGCCGCAGAAACCGCGCCTCGCGGACCTCCAATCCATGAAATGAAAATTTTTTCCTTGAATGAATAAGCCTTGTCAAAGAACATACTTGCAAGAATTGTAAGCGGCCGCACCAAGAACATGAAAGCGAGCGCAATGGCAACTCCGATAAACAAGTAAGGCAAAAGCGCTTGCACTTGAAGCTTGCTTCCCAAAACCAGGAAAATTAACGCAACCGCGAAAAAGGAAATGTCGTCCCAAGCTTCAAAAAAGTAAATACGGCTTATCGAGTCCACGTAGTGGGATCGGACGTAGCGGCCGAAAACCATTGCAGAGACAACCGCGGAAATTATTCCGCTTGCACCCAAAAACTCGGCAATCGAATACGAAGTCAACAAAAGCACTATGGATACAAGCATCAAGTCCTTTTCGATTTTAACACGTCGTAAAACCGTGTTCAGCAGAAGGCCCAAAAGAAGACCTATTGCACCGCTTAACAAAAACAGTCTTAAAAACTGAAGCAGCGGGTCTTCTGAAACAGTACTTGTGGCAGTTGCAAGAAAAATGAAAAACAACGTGATTGACATTGCGTCGTTGAACGCCGTTTCCGCCTCAAGTACCGCGGAAACTTTTTTTCCAACCCGCACTTTCCTAATCAACGGCAGTATTGCCGCCGGATCAGTTGAAGCAAGAATGGCTCCCAAAAGAAAAGCCGTCGTCCAGTTCATTCCAAGGCCGAAAACACCTAGAAGTGCAAGGCCAAAAACAGTTACTGCAACTGCCACCGTTACAACGGAAAAAAGGGTTTTCCACCTACTTCTAAGTTGTACTACGTCTGCCTTCAAACCGTCAACAAAAAGAATGACTGGAATGGCCAAAAGCGCGAGTGTTTCAAAGTTTATCTGCAAAACTTCGGGTTTTAAAAGTCCTAAAACATCAGACCCGAGAATGTACCCTGCAATAAAAAGCGGAAGAATTTCGGGAATGCGCAAGTGTCTTCCCACTCGAGCGGCAACTGCCCCGAAAAAAATTACCAGTACTATTTGCTCAAAAACTTGCAGTTCGACCATTTATTAAAAAATAGGTGTTCAAAGCGTTTAATACCCTTCGGCCGCTTTTCTTAAAACTCGCGTTCGATTAAAAAGTCTGCAAAAAGCTTCAATTCATCCCGAGCCTTGGACTTGGGAAACGAGTTTTCAAAGTCTTTCCATGAATCCAAAACAATTTTTTTTGCAATTTGTTTAACGTAAGTTATTGAACCGGAAGATTCAAGCAACGCAATTGCCTCTTTTATCAACAAAAAATCGTGTGTTTTTGCATTCAAAAGTTCAAGCAACCTGCGCTTGTTTGGTTCAGACGAATGCAAAAGGCTGTGAATTACAATCAAAGTGCGCTTGCCCTCTGAAATGTCTCCTCCGATTTCCTTTCCGTAAAGCCCCACGTCTCCAACAAGATTTAAAACGTCGTCTTGGATTTGAAACGCGACACCAATTGCCTCCGCGTAATTGCCCGCCGCCTCAACCTGTTTTTTTGAGCCGTCTGCAAGAAGCACCGCCATTTTTGCGGACATTCGCGCAAGAGTGCCTGTTTTGAAAGCGCACATTTGCAAGTATTCGCTCTCAGAAACTTTTTGTTCAATGCCCCTGTGCCAGTAAATGTCTGCTCCCTGCCCAAAAGACAAGTTGACCATTTCTTGAACGTAAATTTCAAACGCTTCAGCAAACTTCTTGCTTCCGAGTTTTTCCTTGTTTTTCAGAAGCGACAAGGCCGGCAAAAAATACAACGCATTTCCAGCGTTTACTGCAACGTCGACTCCGAACAAGCAGTGAATGCAAGGCTTGCCCCTCCGCATTTGCGAGTCGTCCTCCAAGTCATCCACAATCAAACTATTATGCACCACGACGTTGTTTGCTATGAAATTATGAGTGCCTTCAACCATAAGGTCGTAAACCCTCTGCGAACCCGCAGGTTTTATTTCTTCAACCCTATTGAACATGAACTTAGCTAAATCTATGGACGGCTGTGGAAAGTCTTCTTGAAAACCAAGAGTTAAAAACCGCCGCTTTACATTCAATCGTCGTTTATAACTCTCTTTTTCTGTTCCAATTTCTTGCAATACTTTTTTTGGATTTGACATCTGTATAGTCCATAAAACAGATTCTTTTTTCTTAGAGTTTTTCCACAAATTTTTGACTTTCTTCCGGCATAAATTACCAGTAACAAAACCAAGCGTATCTAAAAGAAGCTTTAATTTTGTCATTAGGTCCTTACTAACACTGGCAAAATACGTTGTTCCATTTTTTCCAACCCATCCGTCCGAATCAAGTAAGCCCCTTACAAAAGAGAGTTTTTGCTTTTTTGGCAACGTAAAAATCCAGTCGGGAACCGTTTTCTCTTCTGCCGTTCTTCCAAAACCCATTTCTCGGAAAAGCCACGCCAAATTTTTGGAGCAACAACAAAGAGCCTCATACTCTTTGTGCTTATGTGCTTTTAATTCGTAATCGAACAAATTGTAAAAGAGGTCCGAATAAGCTTTTTTTTCTACTGGGTCATTCGAAGGTAGTAAAAATATCCTAGAACTTTTTTTGTTTATTGTAACAACGCCATCGCCTATCATATACCCAAAAATCTGACAAAACTCGGGCGTTGTAACCTTGGGAATCCTTGTTTTTTCCTGTGGATTTGGCGAAGGCACCGGTAAAGAACACGGTTTTCCTAAGTCTTCTGTCTCTCTTAATACCACCAAAATATCTTTTTTTCTGAGCTCTTTGAGGGGCTTCCAGCTAAAAGTCACTTGCGTTTCTTCAAATTTTGTTTGTTTTTCAATGTAATCCTTCGTCTCCAAAGTCAGACCGCAAAAATCAAAAATCAAAACCATCTCTTCTTTTTCCAAAAGTTGAGCGCTTTTCAAATTCAATGAATTATACAGAACTCGATGACTTCTTCCGATTTTTTTTGCGATTTTTTTCATATCTCCGCGCTTCAGAGACGCAAGCAATTTTATCCTTCCCTTTTGCGTAATTTTACAGCGAACGGGCTGACGCTTTTCCAAAACCAAAAAGGGATGATTTGCCGTCGCTTTTATTTCCCTGTTTCTAGTACGGAGCAAGTAAACATCCTTAATGCCCGTATCTTTCTTGCCTAATACTTTTCGTCTAACAAGATCCCCCTGGTCTGAAATAGCGTATACGAACTCGCCTCTTTTTACATCCGTTATTCTTACCGATTCCCCAGGGTTCTTCAAAATATATGTGTCCTCAGGCAAACAACCATTGTGAACCACCTCGGGAATAATAGCGTAATCCAAAAATTCCCCGGGCTTTTTTCCAAGCGCCCTTACAATCATAAGAAAAAGCGCGGGACGCCACCTTTTTCCGCCGCGGTCAAACAAGTCCCACACAGGACGGCTTATTGACGCGGAAACGGCCTTGTGTAAATAAGAGTAACGCGGTTTTCCAGCTGCAAAGGCAAAACTTTTAGCAGAATACTCCCGAGGCAAGTATTTTTCAATTGCCTTGTCAACCGAAGGTTTCAACTGTGACAAAATTTTTTCAACGCTTTTCTCGGCACTTGACTTTTTCAAAAGAAACAAAAAACCCCCGCTTAAAGCTAAACACCGCGCTTCAATAAAAAAGGCTCATAAGAAAAACTGGAAAAAGCGGGTTACACTACTTTAAACTTCAAGCCGTAAGCAATAACCCCTTCTTCGCCGTCCTGGTTAATCTTCCTAAAACACGCCTCCACCTTCGCGCCCATTTCAACTTTTTCCCTCGGAGAGTCAACAACTTGAGACAACAACCTCACTCCGTTGTCCAATTCCACAAGGGCAAGAAAGTAAGGCGTCTCGTACTCAAAACCCGAAGGCGCTGAAAAAACTTCGGTAAACGAGTACACCCTGCCAGTTCTGGGCATTTTTTTAGCAGTAATCTTCCCGCTTCTGCGGCAACTAGGGCAAATTTTCCTTGAAGGAAAAAATTCTTTCCCGCACTTTTCACACCTTGAACCAATCAAGTTATACCGCTCGGGAATCCGACGCCAAATCAAAGGAAGTGCTCCGTTCACCTTTTTTCACCAACAATAATTAACATGAAAAAATCTTTTGAAAATCAAAAACAACCCGAAACCCATTGCAAGCAAAGGCCAAAAATCCCTAAAGGAAACCTGGGAAATAACGCCGTAGTTGGCCAAAAGCGAAACAGCTCCCCACAAAAACAACAACGCTCCTACGAAAAAACAGCACCCAAACAAGCTGCGCCTTTCAAAGTCATGACGCCTTTCAAACTCCCGCTTAGACAAATGCATTTTTGACGCCAAAACATCACGCTCTTTTTTAGACCTATTCAAAACCATTACAACCTCTTGTAAACATGAACAACGGCAGTAGCCCCACTGCCTCCGACATTGTGAGTCAACCCCACGTCAGCGTCCTCAACCTGCCTTTTCTGCGCTTTTCCCTGAAGCTGCCAAACCGCTTCAACTGCCTGCGCAACCCCCGTAGCGCCAACAGGATGACCCTTTGCCTTCAAACCCCCGCTTGTGTTAATTGAAATCTTAGAGTTAAGCGCGGTTTCGCCTTCTTCAGAAGCCTTGCCCCCTTTGCCCTTCGGGAAAAAGCCCAAGTCCTCAATTGCCAACACCTCAGCAATTGAAAAACAATCATGAACCTCGGCAAAGTCAATGTCCTTAGCCTGAACCTCCGCCTGTTTATACGCGTCTTTTGCAGCAAGCGAAGAAGCCTTAAGCGAAGTCAAATCAGAACGAGTAGCAATAGCCAAAGTGTCGCTTGCCTGACCGCTTCCGACAATCTCAACAGGGTCAGAACAACACTTCTTCGCCTTGTCAGACGCGCACAAAATCACTGCTGCAGCACCGTCAGTAATCGGAGAACAATCCAACAACTTCAACGGAGAGGCAATGTAAGCACTCTTCAAAACGTCCTCAACAGTAATAGACGAATGGTACTGCGCAAAAGGGTTATTCAAAGCATTCGCATGATTCTTAACAGAGCAATAAGCCAACTGTTCCTCGGTTGTTTTAAACTCCTTCATGTGACGACGAGCAAGCAACGCGTAAAGCGCTGGAAAAGTAGCCCCGTAAAACAACTCCCACTCCTGGTCGCCAGCACCGCCCAAGGCAACCGCAACATCCTCCGTGCTTACCTCAGTCATTTTTTCAACGCCGCCAACAGCAACAACATCATACGCTCCGCTTGCAACCGCAAAGAAGGCACTGCGCAAAGCAACACTCCCCGAGGCACACGCAGCCTCGCAACGAGTAGAGGCAACCGGATTCAAACCCAGTTGGTCAGCCAACAGCGCTCCAACGTGTTCCTGTCCAACAAGCCTGCCAGAGGCCATGC
>JBHHTN010000033.1:0-10424 GCA_046753405.1 Candidatus Micrarchaeia archaeon
TTGGGCGCCAAATCCTCCAAAGTCATGAGAGTTTTTTCAGTGCCGTTGATGATGAAGTACCCTCCAATGTCCTTGGAGTCCTCGCCCAGTTTCACCAAGTCTTCCTTGCTTTTTCCATTCAAATAGCAAAGATTGGACTTCAACATGACTGGCAGCTCGCCTATGTAAACGTCTTCAACGCGCTTTTTCACGTTGTTAATGACTTGGTTCATTTCCAGGAAAACAGGGGCAGTGTAGTTCAAGTCGCGAAGGCGCGTTTCCATGGGGGTGAGCATCCTGCGGGAACCGTCGGCTTCAACAACCATTGGTTTTTCAACGCGAATGCGGCCAAGCTTCAACTGCACTCCTTCAATTTGAGGTTCAATAATGCTTTGGGCGTCGACAATCTTCTGCAAGTCTTGTTCAACGAACTTGTTGTAAGAGGCGACGTACTGTTTTGCAAGACTGTTGTCGCGCAAATATGCATTCGTCAGGTTTACAAACGCCATAAAAAAAATCACTCTGTTACACGCCGCCAATAATCCGTTGTCTTGCCGGTTATGTGGCTGATTCTCTCGCATCTTATTACGTCGCCGGCTTTGGCATTCAAGTGTGCAATGCCCAAGTCATCGGCATTAATGGTTGGAAGCGCGCTTAATTCAACGCCGTATTCTTCAAGTAATTTTTTGACATGGATTTCTTTGGCAATCGACTGTTTCGAAACCAAATAATGTTCTGAATTAGCACTCATCTTGAGAGGTCCTCGAAAACAAAAGGCGTAAAAATTCGGTTTTAACCTGCGGCACTCAGACTAAACAAAGCCCTTCAAATCAACGAACTTATATTAAGCACAAAAAGGTTTAAAAAGCGTTAGGTCAAAAGAGTGCGACGGTAATTTGCAAGAACCCCTCGTGGAATTTCATTTTCTTTTGGCACTTGGTTTTTTTTGCGTTTTTCAAGTTCTTCTTTGGAAATTTTCAAGTTCAATTCTGCTTTGTCCAAGTCAATTGTGATTTCATCGCCGTCTTTTACAAATGCGATAAGCCCGCCTTCGCATGCCTCGGGGGCAACGTGTCCGATTGAAATGCCTTTGGTAGCACCGGAAAACCTTCCGTCTGTAATTAAAGCGATTTTGGCGTCCTTGCCAAGTGCTGAAACCGCGCTTGTGGGGTAAAGCATTTCGCGCATTCCAGGGCCTCCTTTTGGGCCCTCGTAACGAATAACAATGACTGTTTCATTTTCCAACAAGTGGTTTTTTATGAAGTCGGTGGCGTCTTCCTCGCAGTCGAACACTTTTGCTTTTCCTGCAAAAGGCATTGCAATGCTTGGGTCAACAGCGCTTTCCTTTATCACCGCGCCTTTTTTTGCAAGGTTTCCGCGCAGGATTTTGATTCCGCCTGTTTGCGAGTAAGGGTTTTGAATCGGGCGGATTACTTTCTCGTTTTTTGTTCCCTCGTAGTTTTTCACGACTTCTGCCAGTTTTCCGTTGACCGTCAAAACCTCTTCGTCAAGCAGTCCTTTACTTGAGAGTTCCCTCATCACCGAGGGGATTCCGCCTGCCGCGTCAAAATCGTTCATGTGGTAGTTGCTTGAAGGCGACAAGCGCACCAGGTTTGGGGTTTTGAAACTAACCTCGTTGATTTTATTCAAGTCAATGTCTAAATTCGCTTCTTTTGCAATGGCGGGAATGTGCAAAACCGTGTTCGTGCTTGCGCCTATTGCCATGTCAACTGCAAACGCATTCAAAAACGCGTTTTGAGTGAGAATCTTCTTTGCGGTGAGGTTGTCTTTTATTAGTTGAACTATTTTTTTTCCGCTTTCAAACGCGATTGTTTTTTTAGAGCCGTCCAACGCGTGAGAGGTAGCGCAGCCTTTCAGCGTTAGCCCGAGGGCTTCTATTACGCATGCCATGGAGTTTGCCGTAAACAAGCCCGCGCAGGAGCCAGCGCCGGGGCATGAATTGCAAACAATTTCTTCGTATTGTTCTTGGGTAATGGTTTTTTTGGCTTTTTGTGCGTCGGCTGCAAACGCGGAGACAATGTCCACTTCTTTTCCGCTTACTTTTCCCGGTTTCATTGGGCCTGCGGTAACTGCTATTGTGGGAAGGTTCAAACGTGCAGCTGCCATTGCCTGGGCAGGCGCGTTTTTGTCGCACGCCGGTACTATTACGAGTCCTTCGAATATTCCGTGGGAGCGCACCATGGCCTCGATTGAATCGGCGATGATTTCGCGGGAAGGCAAAGAGTACTTCATTCCCGCATGTCCCATGGCAATTCCGTCGCATACGCCTATTGCGCCGAATTCAAGCGGAATTCCCCCTGCTTCTTTCACGCCTTTCTTGATTTCATTTACAAGTTCTCTTAAGTGCAAGTGCCCTGGGCACACTTCGTTGAACGAGTTGACTACGGCGACAAACGGTTTTTCAATTTCGTTTTCTTGTAATCCCAACGCGTGCAAAAGCGCGCGGGCTGCTGGCAACTTTTTTACGTTTGACGGCTTCATTTTGTTTTTTTTTAAACTCCTTGTTTTAGTTTATTTTGCTTGATTTTTTCACTATTTCGCAACTGGGCACGGTGGCCTTGCCCCGCGTCAGTGGCTTGAACTTATGGTTTTCAATAATTTTTTCAAACGCAGGGCCCTTCCAGGGGAATTTAATTTCGTGGGTTTCAAATCTTGGCGCGGGAATGTGGGCGATGACGCGTCCTCTTTTTTTGGTTACTTTCAAAGCTTCGCGCAAAGCTTGTGCGGGGGTGGGCGAGTGGAAAAGCCCGCCTGCTGTTGAAACAATCAAGTGAAAGTGTTCTTTGGGAAATTTTTTTGAAAGGGCGCCAACGCGCCAAATTTTGTAAGAAATGTTATTGGCGTTGCAGTGTTCTCTCATTTTGGGTATCGGTTTGACGTCGAGGGCTACTGCGTTGATTTTGTCTTTGAACTTTTTTTTAAGTTCGATAATGAACGTGCTTTCGCCGCATCCTTCGTCTAAAACGTTGAGCGGTTTTTTTTCAGAGGCCTTGAATTGCGTTATCATTTCCTTGATGATTTTTTCAAAGTTACGTCCGTGCATTCTGTTGACTTCGCGTAAAGTTCTGTTGTTTTTGTACATTCCCGCGCGGTCAAAGGAATTATTTCTGGCTAAGCGAAGTTTCTCGGTTATTTTGGTACGAGACAACCTTTCGTTTGCAGGCTTCTTGCTTTTTGATTTTTTCCTTGCCTTTCGCATGAGGTTAACCACTTAAATTACGTGTTTTTTAAGCTTAAAAAAAGTTTTTTCAGAACTTCATATGCTTGTTTTTTCGAATGAGTAGACTGCAAGGGCCCCTGATGCAACCAAAAATGCAATTGAAATCCCGATGCTTGTTTCAAGACTTAAGTGTCCGCTTCCGGTTATCAAGGTTCTAAGCGCGTCGATTCCGTACGTCACGGGGTTAAGTGTTGTTACCGCTTGCAGCCATTTAGGAGCGCTTTCAACTGGAAAAATCGCGTTGGACAAGAAGAACAAGGGCATGATTACCAGGTTGATTATGAACTGGAAGGCTTCAACGTCGTTGAGTATTGACGCAATGCTTATTCCAACTGCCACGAAGGAGGAGGCAAAAACGAGCATTACTGCCAGGATTGAAGCGAAAGTGTCAATTGCAGGAAACGGCACATCGAGAACTAAAGTTGCAAGTACGAGCATGATTATTGCTTGAAGAAGGGATGTTGTCGCACCGCCTAAAATTCTTCCAAGAACAATTGTAAGGCGGCTTGTTGGGGATACGAGGATTTCCTTCAAAAACCCGAATTCCCGGTCCCAGATTATTGACACTCCCGAAAACATGGAGCTGAACAAGAGGGTCATTCCGATTATTCCGGGGAGCAAAAACAACTTGTAGCTTGTTCCGCCTACAAGCGAGGAAAGGCCCAGGCCCAGTGCTATTAGAATCAAAAAAGGCATGCCAAGGCTTCCGAGTATGCGGGGTTTTGAGTTAAGGTAGCGCTTTATTTCCCGCAGCCATACTGCGTACACTTTGTTTAAGTCAACGAGCATAGAACTTCGCCGGGTACTCTGTTTTTGCTTTTTCTTCCCTCATTTTGCGTCCTGTGTAGTGCAAAAAAACGTCTTCCAAGGAGGGAACGCGCATTTCAACGCTTTCAACCTTCACTTTGTTTTTTTGCGCTGTTTGCATTACTTTTGGAATGGCTTTGCTTCCGTTTGAAACTTTTATTGAAAGCTTGTTTTCAATGATTTTTCCGTTTGAGGAAATCCGCGCTTTTTTCATAAGGGCGGAAAGTTTTTCAGGGTTGCTTGTCGTTATTTCAAGCACTTGCCCGCCGAGGAAGTTTTTCAATTTTTTCGGGGAATTGATTACTTTGATCAGCCCTTTGTCCATTATTGCGATTCTGTCGCACAACTCGTCGGCTTCTTCCATGTAATGCGTGGTTAAAAGAACTGTCAAACCTTTTTTCTTGAGTTTTTTTATGTAGTTCCAAATGTATCTTCTGGTTTGCGGGTCCAAGCCAAGCGTGGGCTCGTCCAAAAACAATACTTTTGGAGTGTGCATAAGGCCGCGGGCTATTTCAAGCCTGCGTTTCATTCCGCCTGAAAACTCTTTGACTAATTTTTCCGTCCATTGGGTTAGTTCTACCAAGTCCAGTACTTCGGCAATGCGTTTTTCCCGCGCATTTTTGGGCATTGAGTACAACCTGCCGTGAATGTCCAGGTTGTCAAAGGCTGAAAGCCGGGTGTCCAAAGTCGGGTCTTGAAAGACTATGCCAAGCGACTTGCGAACCTTTTCTTTTTGCTTGCACACGTCGAAAGAGCCTACAAAGGCTTTACCTGCAGTTGGCGCAATTAAAGTTGCAAGCATGTAAACGGTTGTTGTTTTTCCCGCTCCGTTTGGGCCCAAAAGCCCGAAGACTTCGCCTTTTTCAATTTCAAAGTCTATGCCGGCAACTGCTTCAAAGTCGTTGAACTTCTTGACTAAACCTTTTACGCAAACTGGCTTCGTGTTAGATTACCCGTGTTTATTTTTTAAGCGTGAACAAGCTTCGGATTTTTTCGCCGGTTTTTTCGATTAAAAGTTGTGATTCTTTTTCGTCAAGTTCCTTGAACTTGGGCATGCCAGCTTCGTATTCGGAGATCCATTCCTTTGCAAAGCGTCCGTCTTGCACTTCCTTGAGGATTTCCTTCATTTCGCGTCTGGTCTTGTCGGTGATGACCCTGTTTCCGCGCGTCCATCCCCCGTAACGCGCGGTTTCGCTTACGCGCTTCCACATGAAGGAAATTCCGCCTTCTTGAACGAGGTCGGTGATTAATTTCAATTCATGAAGGCATTCAAAGTAAGCCATTTGGGGAGGATAGCCCGCCTCAACCAGCGTGTCAAAGCCTGCTTTGATTAACTCCGCGCATCCCCCGCACAAAACCGCTTGTTCTCCGAACAAGTCGGTGATGGTTTCAGAGTTAAAATCGCATTCAAATACTCCTGCGCGTGTCGAGCCGAGTCCTTTTGCAAGGGCCAACGCCGTTTGCTTCGCGTTTCCGCTTGCGTTTTGTTGCACTGCAATTAGTGCGGGTACTCCAAAACCGCTTTCAAAAACTTCCCGTACTCGTTTGCCAGGGCCTTTTGGCGCGACCATGATTACGTCGACGTCTTTAGGGGGGTTCACTCTGTTGAACGTGATTGAAAAACCGTGGCTGAAGTACAAGGTTTTTCCCCGTTTAAGCAACGGGGCAACGTTTTCCTCGTAGATTTTTTTGTGGGTCATATCCGGTGTGAGAAAGCAGATTACGTCTCCTTTTTCAGCTGCAGTTGTAAGGTCCGTTGTTTCCAAGCCGTCTTGTTGTGCCTGCTTGAAGGAGTTTCCGCCTTTTCGTGCGCCTACAACGACGTTGAAACCCGAGTCTTTCCAGCAAAGCGCTTGCGCTCTTCCTTGAATGCCGTACCCCAAAACTGCGATTGTCTTGTTTTTTGTTTCCTTGTATTCAACGTCGCTGTCTTGGTAAATTTTGAGTTCTTCCGCCATTTTGTTAAACCACCCTTATAAACAGAAATTTATTTTGTTGAATGAACTTAAAAAAAGTGTTTTTGGGCTTTTATTCTTGTATGCTTGTTTTTAATTTGTTTTCAGTTTAAAATTGTAGAAAAACGTTTTTTTTGCAGAAGGGTTTGATTGAAAAAAAATGGCGTTTGAAATAGAGTTTGGGATTCTGGCTGTAATCGGAATAGTGCTAGCATCCGAAGTTGTCATTGGCCGCGCCATCGACTTGTCCAAACGTTTTGGAATCTCGGATTTTTTCATTGGCCTTACCGTTGTTTCCATTGGAACTTCTTTTCCCGAGATTTCAAGCCATGTTTTTGGAAGCCTGCACATTTTGGCGGATTCTTCCCTGCGCCTTGACATTTCAAACATTATTTTCGGCACCAACATCGGTTCAAACCTTATTCAAATAACCCTGGTAATCGGAGTTGTGGGCTTGCTTACAGTGTTGCGTGCCCACCGGCGTTTTTTTGAAAAGGATTACTTGCTGATGCTGGGGGCGATTTTGCTTTTGTACCTGCTTGCATCCGACGGGGTTGTTTCGCAGGTTGAAGGAATTTTTTTGGCAGGTTTGTACGTTGTTTACATGTTTTCGCTTTTGCGAAAAGAGCGTGCGGAGCGCGATTTGAGGAAGGCAAACGGCAATGTTTACGAAAAGCTTTCAAAGAAGGTCGTTGTCGACGTCGGAATGATTTTGGGCGGTCTTGTTTTGCTGATGGTTTCAGCGGACCAGGCCATTACTTCTTCGGTTTTCGTCGTTAAAACCTTTGGCTTGGACGGTTCTGTAATAGGCGCGTTTGTAATCGGCGTTGCCTCGGTAATGCCGGAGTTCATTTCCGCTGTTCGCGCTGCAATGAAGGACTCGCAGGGAATGTCTTTGGGAACCCTTGTGGGAAGCAACATCACCAACCCGCTTTTGGCAATAGGCTTGGGTGCGTCGATTACCAATTACACTGTTTCTGCGAACATTTTGAATTTTGACCTGCCTTTTTGGTTTGTTGCCTCGCTTGCGCCGCTTGCCTTGTTTTGGAGAAAAGGCGCGTTGAGCAGGAGAGGCGCTATGGTTTTGATTTTCATTTACGTTTTGTACATTGTTTGGAAACTTGAATTTTTGCAGGGTTAAATGGCAGTGGATTTTTTTCAAGCGGTTTTTTTGGGGGCAATACAGGGAATTACTGAGTGGCTTCCAATTTCCAGTTCCGGCCACTTAGTTTTGGCACAGGAGTTTTTTGGGCTTGAAGCCTCGCTTTTTTTCGACCTCATGCTTCACTTCGGAACGCTTTTGGCGGTTTTAGTTTTTTTTCGGAAGGATTTTTTGGAAATGTTCAAAGCGGCTCTTCGCTTTGATTTTTCATCCGAGTACGGCAGGCTTGTTCTGTTTTTGATTCTTGGAAGTATTCCTGTTGCACTTGCCGGATTTTTTCTGCACGACTTTTTTGAATCGCTTTTTTCAAGCGTTTTTGCAGTTGGCGTCGCGCTTATTGTAACCGGAACATTCTTGTTTTTGACCAAGGATTCAACTGGGAAAAAAAACGTTTCTTTTAAAGGCGCGTTGCTTATGGGTTTGGCGCAGGCTTTTGCAATTGTTCCTGGCATTTCTCGAAGCGGCCTGACAATAGGAACAGGCCTGCTTTTGGGGATGAGGCGGGAGAAAGCGGCCAGGTTCTCGTTTTTTCTGGCTTTTCCCGCGATTTTGGGCGCAACGTTGTTTGAGGCAAAAAACGCTGTTTTTTTTCAAGAAGACTTGGCTTTTGTTTTAGCAGGCACCGTTAGTGCGTTTGCAGTGGGTTTTTTGTCAATCGGATTTTTGCTTGACGTTGTCAAAAAACGCAGTTTTCACGTTTTCGCGTACTACACATGGCTAATAGGGCTTTTCGCGCTTTTTTTGTCTTTTTTAAACGGGAAACTTTTTTATTGATTGGAGTGCGATTAAACTGAATAAAGGTGGGGTTTTCAAATGGATTTCAAGCAAGGCTCTATTACTACGATTCACAACCTTCAGGTTGACGACAAGTTTTTGCACGCGGAAGTCTGTGAGCTTTCGCGCGATAAAAAATGCGCGCTTGTAATCCCGATGCATTACAGGGAGCTTGGCACTCCCGCATTAAAGGGAATAGTCAAAAAACTTGGAAAGAATTCTTTTTTGAACGAGATCATAATCGCGCTTACTGCAAGAAACAAAAAAGAGTACGAAAAAGTAAGCAAGTTTTTCAAGCCGTTGGGAAAAAAGTGCAGGGTTTTGTGGTGCGAGGCACCGAAAGTAATCAAGACCATTGATTCCTTGAAGTCGGCGGGAATAGAAATTCGCGCTCACGGAGGAAAAGGGCGGGCAATCTGGCTTGCATTTGGAATTGCAAGCCTGAACAACTACGCCGTTGCCTTGCATGATGCCGACATTGAAAATTATTCCGAAAAGATTTTGCCAAGACTGCTTTACCCGATTTTAGAGCCTTCGTTGGACTATTCTTTTTCCAAAGGTTACTACGCGCGCGTTTCCGACAACAAAATGTGGGGGCGCGTTGCACGGTTGTTTTTCAGCCCGTTCGTCAAGGCGTTGCAGTACAAAACAAAGTTTCGCTCAAAGTTTTTGAGGTACTTGGAAGACTATCGCTACCCATTGTCAGGCGAAATGGCAATGACTACCGACTTGTCGTTGAACCTGCGCATTCCAGACGACTGGGGCTTGGAAGTTGGGATTCTTGCCGAAATTTACCGCAACATTGCGTTGAAAAGAGTTTGCCAGATTGACCTGGATTTTTACTCGCACAAGCACCAGGATTTGGGAGACAAATCCGACGGGTTGTCAAAAATGGCTTCCGAAATAGTCAAAACAAGTTTTCGCACCCTTTCAGAACTTGAGGGAACCGACATTTCAAGTTCAATGCAGCTGTCGCTGCGCGTTTTGTACCGTAGGCTTGCACAAGACAGCATTAGAAAGTATTACTCCGACTGCAAGATGAACGGTTTAAGCTACAACCGTCACGACGAAGAGCTTGCAGTGGAAGAATTTGCAAAAGCAATTTCAAGCGCGGCAACAAGTTACTTGAATAATCCAACAAGCCACCAGTATCCCGACTGGGTGCGCGTTATGGAAGCGGTTCCCGCACTGCCCAAAGAGTTGAAAAAGTCCGCCAAGCGCTGGAAAGTGCAGTCCGAATTACGCAACATTATACTTTCAGAAGCAGAAGACTTGTTCTAACGTTCTTTGTTTTAAGAACTACGCCACTTCCCGCCTGTGCAAGTGTTTTTTACGCTGTTTTTTGCTTTTTAACTTCTTCCAAAAGCCTTTGGCGCGCTTTTCATGCTTTGCACACAAGTAAGCGACAGCCTCGTCCAACGAAACCGCTTTTTTAGCGCGAACCTGCAGGGAGCCTGCAACTTTTGACAAGTCCTGGTACGTCTTTTCACTTAAGCGAATCAACTTCGACAAAATCCAAACACCCCTGAATAATTATTTATAAAATAAACTTTGTAAACAAAGTAAATACAATGCAAATAAAAAGATTTTGGTTGGTGTTTGACGGGCCTGCTTTTAGCAAAAGGCAAAGTAATTTAATTTGTTTTGCGCCTTTTTTACTATAGTTGAAATGTTTTATGGAACGCCCCTACGAATGCCTTAAAACCGCGTTGGAACTGCACAAGGTTGCAGCCAGGGGAAAAGGCGCTGTTTCTTTGAAAAATAACAACTTTACTTTCAAGCGGCAAAAAGACGGTTCCTTTGATGTTTTAGGACGCTGCAATTCCAAAATCGTAAAAGAAGTTGCAGCTAATTCCAAACAAGTCGAGTACCGGTTCCACAATTTGGTCAACATGGCTTCCACCCAACGGAGAATAAAAAAGGCAATCTTGCGCTTGTGTTTTAAGCCTTTAGAAGAACAACTCGAACACTTAGGATTCGATACGTCTTATGTGCACTTTCAAATTCAAGAGGGGCCTTTATTTGTGGAGAAATCTGATGGAGTAAAGAAGCGCGTATTGCATTCCGAGGACTCGTTGTTGGGTGTTTCTGAACTGCACCTTTCAGACGCAGATAAACGCGAGTTAAAAGCCGATAATATTCATGCTATTGCTGTAGGCAATATGCGTTTTTTAGATAAACAAAGAGGAATAGTGGTTGCTGAAATTTACAATAATGGTTTATGGGCGCGTACCCCTGAGCTTGCTGAAAAACTCAGAAGGCTTGTTCTTTTCACCAAGAAAAAACCAAACTAAAACGTTCATAAATGTAAGAAATTAAAGGTGTGTGGTTTTTGGAACAATTTTCGCGCAAAAATGCTGAAAAACGCCTCTCAGAGGAGTTTAGAGGTAAAATTAGGGGGGTTATGGCCGCGAAGGAACGTTTTTTGACAAAGCACGCGCAAGACTTTTTTTCCCGCAATTACGCTCATTACGAGGCTTTTTCCGGCGGAAAACCGCATTCAACT
>JBHHTN010000034.1:0-10376 GCA_046753405.1 Candidatus Micrarchaeia archaeon
AAGAAAAATGTTGTCGCCCAAAACAACCACACAAGAATCGTCCCCCACAAAGTGTTCGGCAAGGCCGAGGGCCTGGGCAATTCCCCCTGCTTCATTCTGCAAACGATACGTCAAAGTAACGCCAAGAGACTTCCCGCTGCCTAAAAGCTTCAAAAAATCCCCCGCGTTTTCAGGTCCGATAACCACCAGTATGTCCGTAATTCCCGCTTTCTTCAAAGTTTCAATGGGGTAAAAAACCATGGGACGGTCGTAAACCGGAAGCAAGTGCTTGTTGGTAACAAGCGTCATCGGGCGCAGCCTGGACCCGTAACCTCCTGCAAGAACAACTCCCTTCAAACTCAAATCACGCACATAAAAAATTTCAAAACCAAAACAAACACAAAAAAAAATCGCTTTATATTTTAAAGGAAAAGAAACATAAAACCTTAACTCATTCAATGGAAAAACCCTACAAATTACAGTCATTGGAAGAAAAACGCGTAGTCGTACTGGGGGGTTTGGGCTTCACAGGAGCAAACATCGTCCAAAAAGCCGCGCAACTAAACGCAAAAATAGCAGTTTTCGACGCGTGTCTTGACCCCTACGGCTGGAACTTTGAAAACATTTCCGAAATACGCGATCAAGTGATGTTCACAAAAGCCGACATTCGCGACATTAACGCCTTGGAAAAAACCTTTTCGGAATTCAAGCCCGACATAATATTCAACTGCGCAGGCCAAGTAAGCCACGTTGACTCCATGACAGACCCATGGCTTGACATAGACATAAACTGCAAAGGCAACTTGAACGTTGTTGAAGCCTGCAGGCGCAAGGCCGACAACGCCAACCTTGTTTACGCGGGAACGCGAGCGCAAATGGGAAAATCCTCGTACACTCCTATGGATGAAAAACACCCTTTGAACCCTACAGACATTTACGGCGTCAACAAGCAGGCAGGCGAGGCGTACGCAATGGTTTACCACAACGCCTACGGAATGAAGTGTTCGTCGGTGAGAATGAACAATTGCTTCGGACCAAGGCACCAAATGAAACACGGAAAGTACGGAATTTTAAACTGGTTCATAAGACGCGCGATAAAAGAAGAAAAAATTTCGATTTACGGGAACGGAAAACAACTGCGCGACTACAATTACATCGAAGACGCAGTTGACGCCTTGATTCTATGCGGAACCAACAAAAAAGCCGAAGGCGAAGTGTTCCTATTAGGCTCGGGAAAATCCTTGTCTTTTGCAAGCATGGTGAAAAAAATCGTCGAGGCAACAGGCAGCGGAAGCTATGAATTTACCCCTTGGCCAAAAGACAGGGAAGTAATTGAAGTCGGAGACGTTTCAGTATCATTTGAAAAAATCAAGGAAAAATTAGGCTGGAAGCCTTCAACCGGTTTCGACGAAGGCCTGAAAAAAACAGTTGAATGGTACAAGCACGAAGGCCGGCTTGAAAAATACGTTTGATAAAAAAATGAAGATTCTTGTCACAGGCGGAATGGGATTCATAGGAAGCAACTTCATAAGGCTCCTGCTTAAAGAAGAAAACGCCAAAATAGTAAACTACGACGCGCTTACCTACGCTGGAAACCCTGAAAACCTCAAAGACGTTGAAAAAAATCCCAATTACTCGTTTGTAAAAGGCGACGTGTGCGACTTGAGCAAAGTGCGCCAAGCAATGAGGGGATGCGACCAAGTGGTGCACTTTGCAGCTGAAAGCCATGTTGACCGCTCAATTGAAGACTCTTCCGCGTTCGTGCGCACAAACGTCTTGGGAACCCAAGTGTTGTTGGACGCGGCAAAACAAGAAAAAATTGAAAAATTCCTTTACGTGAGCACCGACGAAGTCTACGGAAGCATTGAGCAAGGAAAATTCAACGAAACAGACCCTTTGATGCCCAGAAGCCCGTATGCCGCAAGCAAGGCAGGCGGAGACTTGCTGGCACAATCGTACTTCGTCACGCACAAGCTTCCCGTAGTAGTAACGCGAAGTTCCAACAACTTCGGACCTTACCAGTACCCTGAAAAAATAATTCCCCTTTTCATCCTCAACGCTTTGGAAAACAAAAAGCTTCCAATTTACGGAAGTGGAAAAAACGTGCGCGACTGGATTTACGTTGAAGACAACTGCCAAGCCATCCTAACTGTATTGAAAAAAGGGGTTGCAGGAGAAGTTTACAACGCAGGGGGGGAAAACGAGTTTTCAAACATTCAGCTTACAGAAAAACTCCTTGAAATCCTCGGCAAAGACGAGGACTTGATTGAATTCGTCGAAGACCGAAAAGGCCACGACAAAAGGTACGCTTTGACTTGCGAAAAAATCAAGGAGCTTGGATGGAAAAACAAGTACGACTTTGAAAAAGCGCTTTCAAAAACAGTCCAGTGGTACTCCAAAAACGAAAACTGGTGGAAACCCCTAAGAAACTAAAGGTTTGCAAAAACATGAAGGCTATTGTAACCGGAGGGGCAGGATTCATCGGCTCGCACTTGTGCAAAAAACTGTTAGAAGGAAACGCGCAAGTAACCGCCTTTGACAACTTGTCGGTTGGAAAACGCGAAAACCTCGAATGCGAATCTGAAAACTTCTCCTTCGAAAAAGGCGACGTTTTAAACGCAAAGGCACTTGACGAAACGTTTTCAAAGCGTTTGCCTGAGGCGGTTTTTCACTTTGCAGCAGAACCCGACGTGAGGGCCGGCAACGAAAACCCGCAAAGGGTGTTCAGGCAAAACGTGGAGGGAACAAGACAAGTCTTGGAGGCATGCAAAAAAACGCCAAGCGTGAAAAAAATCGTTTTCGCATCCACATCCACCGTTTACGGAAATGCAAGCGTCATTCCCACGCCTGAAACCTACACGCTGCTTAAACCCGTTTCCCAGTACGGAAAAACCAAACTCGAAGGAGAACGGCTCGTAAGAACTTACGCGTCAGAATGCGGTTTTGATTCATGCATATTGCGGCTTGCAAACATAATCGGAAACAAAAGCTCTCACGGGGTAATATTCGACTTTGTAAAAAAACTGCGCCAAAACAACGCGCAACTTGAAATTTTGGGAGACGGCAACCAGTGCAAGTCATACCTGCATGTTTCAGACTGCATAAACGCAATACTTGTTGCAAGCAATGCAACAAAAGGAGTGGAAACCTTCAACATTGGGTCAAACAACAAGATTAAAGTTGTTAAAATCGCTGAAATAGTAAAAAAGGCACTGAACCTTGAAAGCGCGCAAAACGTTTTCACAGGAGGAAAACAAGGCTGGAAAGGCGACGTGCCCGTCATGCTTTTGGACTGCTCGAAAATAAAGAAATTAGGATGGAGTCCGTCATACGACTCTTTGCAAGCGGTGCAAAAAACAGCAAGTGAAATTACAGGTGAGTGAAATTTGGCTAAAAAAGCGTTGATTACCGGTTTAACCGGACAAGACGGAAGCTACCTTGCAGAATTACTTTTGTCAAAAGGATACGAAGTTTACGGCTTGGTTCGACGGTTGAGCACGCCCAACTACTGGCGAATACAAGAAATAATCGACAAAGTAACGCTCTTGGAGGGGGACTTGTGTGACAGCGCAAGCTTATTTACAGCCGTGAAAGAAGCAGAACCCGACGAGGTATACAACCTTGCAGCGCAAAGCTTTGTCGGAACATCCTTCAAAGAAGCAGAACACACAGGAAACGTGACCGGACTTGGAACAGTGCGCTTGCTTGAAGCACTAAGGCAAAACGCGCCGCAGGCAAAATTTTACCAGGCCTCGTCAAGCGAAATGTTCGGCAAAGTAGTTGAAAGCCCGCAAACGGAAAAAACCCCGTTTCACCCAAGAAGCCCTTACGGAACAGCCAAAGTCTACGCGCACTTTTCAACAATCAACTACCGCGAAAGCTACGGAATGCACGCTGTTTGCGGAATACTGTTCAACCACGAGTCGCCGCGCCGCGGAATAGAATTCGTAACACGAAAAATAAGCGATGCAGTTGCCCGCATAGCTTGCGGAAAACAGGAAAAAATCGTTTTGGGAAACCTGGATGCAAAACGCGACTGGGGTTTTGCAGGAGACTACGTGCAAGCAATGCACCTTATGCTCCAACAAAAAAAACCCGACGACTTTATTATTGCAAGCGGTCAAACCCACAGCGTGCGCGAATTTCTGCAAAAAGCGTTTGAAACAGCAGGAGCGGACAACTGGGAAGACAAAGTTGAAATAAACAAGAAGTTCATGCGGCCGGCGGAAGTCGACGTGCTGCAAGGAAACGCTTCAAAAGCCGAAAAACAACTTGGCTGGAAACCCAAAACATCCTTTGAACAACTCGTAAAAATGATGGTTGAAGCCGACCTTGAACGGCACAAGGCCTGATGAAAGCCATGGCTTTTCAAAAAGTGTTGGTAACCGGCGCCGGAGGCTTTCTCGGAACACACCTATGCGCAAAACTAGCATCCCAAGGCATGCAAGTGACAGCATTCGTGCAAAAAAATCAAAGCGCGCCTTTAAACACAACTGCCTTTGAAGGCGACGTCCTCAACTTGCAAGACCTTGAAAAAGCAATGCAAGGTGTTGACGCTGTTTTTCACCTGGCAGGTCAAACAACACCGAAAAAAGCCCAGGAAAACCCTCAAGAAGACTTCAAAATAAACGTGCAGGGAACAAAAAACGCTTTGGAGGCGGCTGAAAAAAACAGCGTTGACACCTTCCTATTCACTTCAACCTCGTACGTTTACGGATTTCACGGTAAAACACCTTTGAAAGAAAGCCTTGAGTGCTCTCCCGACAAAGAATACGGAAAAAGCAAGCTTGCTGCAGAAAAACTATGCCGACTTTTTGCACAAGAAGGAAAAATTAATCGCGCGGTAATATCCAGATTGTTCAACGTTTACGGACCAGGACAAAAAGGAAGAGTAATACCCGACCTAATTCAAAAAGCACGAACCACTCAAGGAAACTCCTTTGAAGTTTTGGGAAACTGCGCGGACTTTCGCGACTTTTTGTACGTTGACGACGCAGTTGACGCGCTTGTTCTTTTGGCACAAAAAGGGCAAAACGGCGAAAGCTACAACGTTGCAAACGGCAAAAGCATCGAAGTAAAAGAATTGGCTGAAAAAATAGCGCAAGCAACAAACACAAGCAAACTTCCTTCCTGCGCAAAATACGATCCTGCAACCTCCCGCGGAATGAACGCAAACAACACCAAGCTCAGACAACTTGGGTGGAGCCCTTCAACACACTTGGAAGAAGGCTTGAAGAAATGCCTTTAAAGTCTCAAAACGCGTACAAAAACTTAATGAAAATTTTGATGTTAAACCCTTTTTTCTACCCCTACCAGGGAGGAACAGAAAAACACATCCTGGAAGTTGGGAAAAGGCTTGTAAAACGCGGTTTTGACGTAACTGTTCTGACTACGTTGCTTCCTCACACCAAGCCAAAACAAACCATTCAAAGAATAAAAGTAGTCCGCGTAAACGCGCTTTTGTTCCTTGAAAAACTTCCGCCCCTCTCGCCGGTTCCCCCGCCAATAGCCCTCACCCCGCGCATGAGCGATGCAATAAAAAAACTGTCCGGAAAATTCGACTGGGTGCACATACACAACCGCTTTTTCTACTCTCCCCAAGACGCGAAAAACGTCAAGGAACAAGGCGTAAAACTTGCAATGACCCTTCACAACGCCAAAACCAAGGGAATAAGTCCGGCAACTGACTTTTTGGGGCAAATATACGACGAGGTGGCAGGAAAAAACATAATGAAACACTGCAACGTTGTTGCCGCAGTAAGCACCAACACGCGAAAAATAACAGTGCCAAAGGAATTCCAAAGAAAAAGCAGGACTATTTACAACGGAGTCAACATGAAATCCTTCAAGCCCTCAAACAACTCCAAGAGAATGAGAAAAAAACTCAAGCTGAAAAGCAAAAAAATACTCCTCACAGTGTGCCGACTCACTCCCCAAAAAGGCTTGAACTACCTCCTTCGGGCAATGAAAAAAATCGTTGCAAAAGAAAAAAACGCGCACCTGGTAATCCTGGGAGTGGGAAACGAAGAAAAATACTTGAAAAAACTTGCAAAAAAACTTCAGTTGAACCCCTTCGTTACTTTTTTAAACAAAAAAATACCGGAAAAAGATTTGACGGACCTCTACGCCGCATGCGACTTGTTCGTACTGCCCTCAACATGGGAACCTTTCGGAATGGTGTTGTGCGAGGCAATGGCAACAAAAAAACCCGTCATAGGCACGCGTGTTGGAGGAATCCCTGAAATAATCGAAGACAAAAAAAGCGGTTTGTTAATAAAGCCAAAATCCCCCCACGACATCGCTTTCAAAGCACTACGCGTCCTCCAAGACAAAAAACTTGCAAGACAACTTGGAACAGGCGGCTACGCGCGCGTAAAAGAAAAATTCACGTGGAACCACACCGCAAGCGGATATGAAAAACTGTACAGTGAAAAATAAATCAAAAAGCGCTTCCGTACAAGTCAAGAGCCAGTACAGCGTGAAGCAAAACAGACAAAATAAACGCGTACCAGTAATAGCAGTGCCAAGCGTACAGTCTTTTGAACCAAGACCGGTCCAACAACCCTTTTGCAAAATCAAAAGCAACAGTGCAGCGGCAGGTTGCAAGAATCAAAAGCATGAAAAAAACGTTTGCAAACCCAAGCAAAATTACAATTTTTATTCCAAAAACAGGGTCAACCAAAGCCATTACAAAATCACCTTTTTATTTCAAAAACGTAAGTAGGCGGATGGCCCTCCAAAGCGTGTTCAAAAACCAACTCGAACTTAGCAGGATGAGTCAAAACATAAGCCCCCGAAGTGTAAGGCGGCGACTGGTTTTTAGAAAGCGCGTCGCTTGCCTGCGCCAACAACGCTACGCCGTGCTGGTACGCGGAAAACTCTACAAAACGCGCGTTGCTTTTCTCCAACAACTCCACAAATTCCCCCTGGTCCTCAGGCAGCCATTCAACAGGCCTGTCCGAGTAATACCCCGTTTGGAAAAAAGAATCGCTGACAACCCTTGCACCTGGAAGAGAATTCGTCTTTATGAATCTGCCGGCCTCGGCAACTCCCAAATACGAGTCAATCTTATAATCAACCTGCGCTTGCGCCTGCTCAAAATTACCCACTGTTCCAAAAAACAAAGCCGGAAGAACCAAAAGCAACACGAACCCGAGCCTAAACAACGAAACATCCTTCAAAGAACGCATTCTTAAAACAGCGGCAATCCCCCTAAATGCAACCAAAGCCGCAAGCCCAAAGGCAAACGGAAAAACGAGCAAGGCATAACGATCCTCCCTGTGCTCAATTACAAAAGTAAGCATCAAAAGCAATGTGAAAATAATCACGGTCAATTGAACCGCAGTCTTGTCGTTCCTATAAAACGCGTAAACCATTCCTGCAATAATAAGCAACAAAACAAACATGCCAGAAAAAATATTGGACGCATTAATGAAGTAAAACAAAAACTGTTCCTCCCCAATTGGAACCGCGCTTTCCAAATAAACCTGCATCGTGGTCAAAGGACCGCCAACCGTCTTCGTACTGAACCAAAGCATCGGAAAAACAAAAACCGCAAAAGTCAAAACCGCCGCAACCAAATACAAAACCAGTTTATTCCTCTGAGAAGACCTTAAAGCCTCCAAAAAAGTGCCGCGGTAATACAAAAGAAAAATGACCGCAAAAGACGGCAAGATAGCCAAAAGAGTGTACTTCATCAAAAAGCCCATTGCCACCAAAACCGCCAAAACCGGCAGCCACCTCCACTTCCTCTCCTCGAAAATGCGGAAAAAAACGTAAAAAATCATCGCCGAAAAAAACACAAGCGGCGTCTCAGTCAAAACACGACCTGCAAAAAACCAAAAAAGACTCACAAACGAAAGCAACGCTGCAGAAATCGCGCCAACAAAGCTTCCAAAAAGCCTTCGCACAACAATAAAAGTAGCCAAAACGCTTAAGGCCGACAAAAACGGGACTACTATTCGCATGGACAACTCGCCTTGGCCGAAAATAAAATACGAGTTGGCAAGCAACGCAGGCAAAAGCGGAGGCCTAAAACTCGAATCACCTTCAAACCAGTAATAGTAAAAATCGTCCCAGTAAGAATACCTGCCGTCTTCAACAATATTCTTGGCCAAAAGCGCGTACTCGGTTTCATCCCACCACAAAACGTTATGCGCGTTTGAAAGCGCCGTGAAAAAAACAAAAACACTCAACAACAAAACAAACGCAAGCGGCGCGTAATGTGCAAAACCTTTTTGTTCAAACTGCGCCTTGTTTTCAACAACCTCTGACGAACTTGAAACAGACGCTTGCGAAGAAGAAATTTCAAAATCCCGCTTGGTTGAATCTCCAGAAACAGAACCGCTTGAATCGGAAACTTTTGAAACTGCGCCTTCAGTGGAATTAGAAACTTCAGAAACCTGCGAACGTTCAACAGAGTTTTCCAAACAAAAGACAGCCTCGCTAAAAAAATTTCAAACCTTTTTCTTTCCAATCACAGTATCGTAATCAACCGGCTTTTTGAACTCGGCAAAAGGCCAAATGTATTTTTCACGAAAGCCCGGCTCGAACGCCTGCCTGCACAAGTCGTTATGCCTCTTTGAACCGAACATTTCAGAAGAACACAAACGCTCCCAAATAACCTTAAGCGGCTCCTGCAAAACGTTCCCAAACGACACTTGAACCAAAGGACAACTGAAAACATCCCCGTAGGCTGAAATGTAAAGCCTCTCTCCGGACGGACAACCCACCTGCCCGTCAAAATTAAACGAAGTATCCGAACGAACGTTGGGATCCTTCAAAAGCTCGCGATACTTCTTCATGTCGTCCTCGTGGTTGATAAGCTCGTACGTGTCCTTGTCAGACCAATTCTCCGGACAGGCAATAGGACTCAATGAAACAAACGCGCCGTTCTTTTTTGCAAAGTCAAGCATTTTGTAAATGTCGTCGAAATTGTCGTGACAGACCAACGCGGCAATGCAAGAATTCAAACCAATGCTGCGAGCGTACTTTACCATGCGTACGATGTGATCACGGTTGCCCTTAAGCAGCCTGTTCTGATCATGCCTTTCCGAGTCAAAGTAATCCAAACTCATTTGAATCGTGTCAAGACCGGCTTCCTTAAACTTCAAAAGCTTCTCTTCAGTAAGCAAACTGGCGTTGCTAACCATGGAAACAAGAAAACGGTCGGGCTC
This sequence comes from Candidatus Micrarchaeia archaeon, assembly GCA_046753405.1. Taxonomy (GTDB): domain Archaea; phylum Micrarchaeota; class Micrarchaeia; order Norongarragalinales; family CAINOH01; genus JBHHTN01. The sequence continues at coordinate 9,156 of JBHHTN010000034.1, forward strand.
CAAATCGCGAATCGCCCGCGTAACCCAGTCCGTTCCCTTAAGCAAAGGCTCGCCTCCGGTAAGCTGCGTGTGAATCACTCCAAGCTCTTGCGCCTGAAGCCACACCTGACGCCTCTGCTCAAGAGTCATCTCCCGTCTGTTCTTGTCAAAAAGACCGCGCGCAGAACACATCCCACAACGCGCGTTGCACGCGTAAGACACCGCCCAGTCAATAGTTCTAAGCACTTTTCTTCGCAAAACAACGCCGTTGAAATACCCCATTGCAATCCTGGGCAAAACCCTCGGCTTGGAAACTACAAAGCGCTTAAAGTGCTCCAAACCCTGCAAAAAAGTCCCCATAAACACCAACAACTAAAACGCGTCAAACACAATAAGCAGTGGAAAAATATACAATCAGTACTACCGCAAGGCAACTTAATAAAGTTTTGAACATGCAACATCCCCAAAAAAGTTTTTATACAACCAAACGCCTTAAATTTCCAAAAAAAGACATTACTGCTTCTGAAGAAAACACGCATACAAACGCGGCAAAAAAAACAAGCCAGCCTGAAAAAGTCACATTAAGACGAAAATACACTTGGTTAAATTTAAATGAAAAAAAACAACTTGCAAAAACAACTTGCAAAAACAACAGTCGTAATCCCAACGCTGAACGAAGAGGAAGGAATTGCAAGCGTTATAAAAAAAACAAAAGCACAAGGCGTAAAAGAAATTGTAATACTAGACGGCCGCTCCAAAGACCGCACCGTGCAAATCGCCAAAAAACTCGGCGCACGCGTAATAACCCAAAAAGGCAAAGGAAAAGGCAACGCCTTTCAAACCTTTTTGAAAAAAGGCCTGTCAACCAAAACCAAGTACTGCGTAATGATTGACGCGGACTGCAGCTACGATGCAAACGACATCCGCCGCATCGTGCGCGCGCTTTCAACACGTCAAGTTGCCTGCGGAAAACGCACCACCGTACGATACAACCCCCGCGACTTTTTGCACTTTCTGGGAAACAAAGGAATATCCCTAATAGGCTTTGTGCTTTTTGGAAAACTCAACCCCGACATTTGCACGGGGCTTTGGGGATTTCAAACAACCGCCCTTAAAAAAATGGAAATCAAAGCACAAGGATTCGACCTGGAAGCCGACCTTTACGCTCAAACAAGCAAAAAAAACCTTTCCCTCGCCCTTGTTCCCATAAAATACCACTTACGAATCGGAAAAGGCAAACTA
>JBHHTN010000035.1:0-10096 GCA_046753405.1 Candidatus Micrarchaeia archaeon
TTTTGCATTTTTAGTAAGAACTTGGTTTTTGGTTGTTGTTAGTGGCTGCAATTTTGTTTACAGCGGGTTATGAGGGTCGTTCGCAGGACGAATTTGGAGCTTTACTTTCTGAAAACAAGGTTAACCTTTTGATTGACGTGCGCGAGCGTGCTTTCAGTTTCAAGAAAGGTTTTTCCAAAACACCTCTTCGTCAAAGTCTTGAACAACACGGTATAGATTATGCTCATGCTCCCGCAACCGGTTCTCCAAGCCCAATGCGAAAAAAATTGTACGCTACTGGGGACTACGCTACGTTCTTCGCGCAGTACAAGAAGCATTTGATGAGTTTGAATGGGGAATTAACCGAAGCAATCAAACTTGCTTATTCAGGAAACGCTTGCCTTATGTGTTTTGAGCGCGAACACGAAAAATGCCACCGGAGCGTTTTAGCCAAAGAAATACTGCGTCTTGGCGGAAACGGATTGGAAATAAGACACTTATGATTTCACTGGAAAATTACCTTAAAACTATTTTTAATTCTTTTTGAACTTATTTTCTTCGTGAAAGAACGTCTTTTGGTGCTTGCAAAAGCCTATCCGGTTGTAAGTAGCAGTACCAAGAACTTGTATGTGTAGCAGGAGTAACTGATTCAGGGGAATTACGTAGAATTTACCCTGTGCCTTTGGAGCGATTTTGGCGCGATAAAGGCTTCAAGAAAAAAACATGGATTGAGTATAATGTACTTGGAAGAAATTCTCAGGATTCGCGCCCTGAAAGTATTAAGATTGATTCTTCAACAATTGAAAGCGGAGAAACGGCGTCTTTTTCCGAAATAAAAAAACTCATGTCGCCTTTTGTAACTACTCTTGATGAAATGAATAAAGAATTCAAGAGTGGAAAAAGTTCACTTGGTTTTGTAAAACCGGTAGTACGCGACTTTATTCGTGAAGAGAAAACAAACAAACGCATGGAAAAAATGATGCCCCAGCAAACTCTTGGAGGGAAAAGCGCAGTGCGTATTGACTTAATACCAGAGCAACTGAGCTACATCTACAGTTGTGCTCAAAAAGAAGAAAAAGTTCATAAGCAAATGTGTGAAGACTGGGAGTTAGGAGCATTATATCGACATTATCTTCACGATACTGATTTAGCTTTTGAAAAATGCAAAGAAAAATTTTTGATAGAGTTGCCAAAAAAACCAGACTTCTTTTTCATGATTGGAACGCATTTCAGATGGCGTACGCCAATGATCATTTCGGTGCTTTATCCTAGAAAATCTGAAATAATCTGACTAGTTTTCTTTCAGTTTTTCGGTTTCTTTTTGGATTTGTTCGTCTTCTATTTTGTGGAAGAGTATTTTAGGTTCGTTTAATTTTTCTCCTTCTTTAAGCTCCTTTAATTCTCCCCATTTTTGATTTGCGCTTTTAGGCAAGTTAAGTTGTTTCAATAGTTCTTCGCATGAAAACGGCAGAATTGGGTAAAGGTGTACTGCAAGTAGGTGCAGTGCCTTCAGGCTCAAGTGCAGTGTTGTGTCTGCTTGGGTTTTCTTGTTTTCTTTCAACAATTTCCAGGGAGCGCGGTCGTTGAAGTATTTGTTGCAGTCTCCTACAAACAGCATTGCTTTTTCAAGCGCTTCTTTCAATTTGACTTCGTCAAATTCTTTTTCCAGTGTTGTCGGAAGTTTGTTTATCTTGTCTTCGAAGGCTTTGTCTTCGTCGGTTAGTTCGAAGGCTTTTGGAATTGTTGAATCGTATTTTGTTTTCAAAAACGACAGTACGCGGAAGGCGTAGTTGCCGAAAGAGTCTACAAGTTCGTTGTTTACTTTTGATTGGAATTCTGTCCATGAAAAATCAGCGTCGCTTATTGAGGTGGGCGTGATTGCCGTGAAGTAGTATCGCAGGTAGTCTGGTTTGTACTTTGACAAAAAGTCTGACAGCAAGATGAATCGGCCTCTGCTTTTGCTCATTTTTTCTCCTTGCAGGGTCATGTGGCCCCGCGTGGGAATTTTGGTTGGAAGAGAGATGCCTGCGCTTTGAAGCATGGCGGGCCAGAACAGGAAGTGGTGGTACATGATGTCTTTTCCTATGAAGTGAAGTATTTGCGCGTCTTTTTTCCAGTAGTCTTCCCAGTTTAAATCGTTTGCCTTGCAGTAGTGCTTGGTTGAAGAAATGTAGCCTATTGGAGCGTCGTACCAAACGTAGAAGTACTTGTTTTCTTCGTTTGGAATTTTTATTCCAAAGTACGGGCCGTCGCGTGTGATGTCCCAGTCTTCAAGTCCTTTTCCAATCCAGTTTTTGAGGTAGTTTGTGACGTCGCTTTGCAGGTTTTTGTTTTCTGAAAACCATTTTGTCAGAAACTTTGAAAAGGAGCTTAGTTTGAAGAACCAGTGTTCGGTTTCTTTTTGTACGGGTGTAGAGCCGCATTCGGCGCATTTTGCGTTTTCCAAGTCCGTGTTGTGGTAGACTTTGCCGCATTTTTCGCATCCGTCGCCGTATTGTTCGACTGCTTTGCAGTGGGGGCAGGTTCCTCTGATGTATCGGTCGGGTAGGAAGCGTTTGCAGTTTTCGCAGTATGTTTGCAGGATTTTTTTCTTGTACACAACGTCTTTTTTTGAGTGTTCTTCGAAGAATTTTTTTGACAGCTCCTCGTTTTCGCTTGAGTGGGTTTTGTAGAATTCGTCGAAGGAGATGCCCAGGTTTGCAAAGTCTTGTGCTTGTTTTTCGTGCCATTGGTTGGTGAAGTCTTTAGGGTTTTTGCCTGCTTTTTTTGCGTTTATTTCTATGGGGGTGCCGTGTTCGTCTGTTGCGCATACGTACAGCGCGTCTTTGCCTTTTAGGCGGCAGTAGCGGGCGTAGGTGTCTGCGGGAAGGTAAGTGCTCATGACGTGGCCTAAGTGCAGGGGGCCGTTTGCGTAGGGTAATGCGGAGGTTATAAGTATTTTTTCAGTCATTTTGTTGTCATTTGTTTATTGTATTGATAGTTTTTTAACGGTTGTCGGCGTAAGTTTTAGAAGAAAGTTTTCTTTTTGTCTTTTTGCGGGTTGACGTTTGTTTTTGATTGAAGAATTGTTTGCTTTGCTTGTAGTGGTGTTTTTGGTTTTCGCACCCGGCTTTTTGTTGTCTTTGGCGGTTTTTGCCAAGACTGATTTTGGCTGGTTTGAAAAAGTTTTTTTCGGAGCAGTCTTGGGCATGTTGACGTTGCCTTTGCTTGCGATTTTGGAATTTGTTTTTTTTGGCGTGTTGTTCAGCCCTCTTTTAGTGTTTTTAAACTCGTTTTTGGTTTCCGTTTTTGCAGTTGCCTTGCTTTACAAGAACAAGTTTTCGCTTGAATTTTTGCGGTTTGACTTTTCGAGTTTTTCGCTTTCGGACTTGAAGGACTTGGTTTTGAAGAACAAGGTTTTGGCAATTTTGCTTGTAATAGTGTTCTTCGGGTTTTTTGCGCGTGTTAGCACTTCTTTTGACCCGTATTTTTTCGAGTTTGACCCGTATTACTACGATTTTTTGACGGAAATGATAGTCAAAGACGGTTCTGCTCCTGTTTTGGGTCAGGCGTCGTATTTTCCGCAATCCAAGTTTCACCGCGATCCTCCGCTTATGCAGTACATGACTGGGGGTTGGTACTTGCTTTTTCAGACGGCTCTTGGAAGTGGTTTTGACAAGATTGCTATGATTAACGTGATTCAGCTTTACCCGCCGCTTGTAGGCGCGCTTTTGAGTTTTTTGGCGTTTGTTTTTTTGCGGGAGGAGGTTGACGAAAAAATAGCTTTGCTTGTTGCAGCGTTGTTTGCGTTTACTCCTCAGCTTATCCGTAAGTTGTCTGCGGGGGTTTCAGAGCAGCAGCCTTTCGGTATTTTTCTCATTTTGCTTGTTTTAACGTTTTATGCTTTGGCTGTTACTCGCAAGAGTTTGAGGTTTGCGATTTTGGCGGCGTTTTCGGTTTTTGTCACCATGCTTGGAACGCTTCAATTCATTTTTCCGCTTATGGTGCTAAGCGGGTTTATCTTGATTCACTCGCTGTTGGACTTTTTGACTGATAATTTGGATCGTCGCATGGTTTTGCTTGACGGGCTTGTTGTTGCAGGCGCGGTTTTAGGCAACCTTGTTTTGAATTTGTATCAGGCGCGAGAACTTTTGTTTTTGCACAACGGAGTAATTCTTCTGTTGGTTTCGTTTGTTCCGTCGGTTGTTTTTCTTTTCCTTGCAGAAAGCAAGTTTGCCTCAAGGATTTCGGCCAAGAGTTCTTTTTCGGAAGAATTCTCGCGTTTTTTGACTGTTGGCTTGCTTTTGTTGGTTTTGTTGTGTTCCTTCTTGTTTGTTCCTTTTTTGAACTCCAAGGTTGGGGGGTACGTTGACTTTACTCTTGGAATTTCAACTGCGTTTAAACCGATTTTGAAGACAGTGCAGGAGGAGGCTGGGTCTAACCCGGCTTTGGACGAGTCTTCTTACGGGGTTTTTAGCGGTGATTTTCTTGGTCCTTCCAATCTTTTGCGGCTTGTAACTCTTTTGACGATTGTGCTTGCGTCTTTGGCGGTTTTGAAAAAAGTTTTTGAAAAGTATTCCTTGAAGGACGGTGTTGCTTTTTTTGTTTTGGCAGTGGGCCTTTTGTTCACGCTTTCTGACCCGGTTGCGGATTTTGCGGCTACAAGTGTTGCCGAAGTTTTTGGAATGGCTTCCAGCCACTTGGTGAGGGGTTTTGTTGAAAACAATACTTTGTTGTTTTTGACTATTTCCTTGCTTGCTGTTTCGATTTCTTACTTGTATCATGAGAAGAAGAGCAAGTTGATGCTTTTTTCGCTTTTAGTGTTTTTTCCAACCGCGTTTATTGGCTTGCAAAAGGTTAAGTTTACTTTGCACTTGGCCTTTGCAATTTGCATCATGTTCGGTTTTGTGTTGGCTGAAGTGGTGCGGTTATTTGAGGAGTCGAACCACTTTTTCAAGCTTGCCTCTGAGGGTGCCGTTCGCAGTTTAGCGCTTTCTTTCGTTGTTGTTTTTGGGGTAATGGTTGTTTTTGTTCAGTTTGCTTACGCTGTTGGTTCTCCAATGCAGGTTAGTTGTGATTCTGAAATCAACCAGGTTACAAGCCAGTTTGCAATTCCTTTTTTACAAAAGCAGTCTGCCATGATTTCTTTGTGTTACGGTCGCATTTCCGAGGATTGGAAGAGTACTTTTGAGTGGATGAAAACCACGCCTGAGGATTCGAGGTTCATGTCTTGGTGGGATTACGGGCATTGGACGACTTTCTTTGGGGAGCGCAGTACTGTGATTGACCCTAACAACGCGTTTGACGAGTACGACCAGGAAGTGGCGCACGCAATTGTAGGCGGCGATGTTGACGAGTTGGTTGACGTGATGCATTACCATAAGGCCACTCATTTGTTGCTTGACGCTGAGCTTATTCCTAAGTGGGGAGCGCTTGTTTACTTGTCGGGAACTTGGGGAGCGGTGTCTTACGATTCTCCAACAGGCGGTGTTTTCAACGGTTTGTACCGCGAGCCTGATTCGAGCAACAACCGGAATGTTACGCCTGCTATTGTGGATTGGGAGTTGGGTCCTGGGCAAAGCGTGTACGAGCAAGAGCATTACTTTGAAACTCTTTTCGGCGTGTTCACTGCATCTGGAGAAGGTTATGCGCCGATGCAGTGTCCTGGAAGGTTTCCGCGAATCATGTACTTTTCTTCTTTGACAGGAGCGTTGTACTGCCAAGGCGAGGTGGACGGTCAGACTCAGTGGTTCTTTTTGAAAAACGGCCGTACTGGGGAACAGGACGCTTTGAACATCAGGCCCGAGGCGTTGATTCCAAAGGGCGCTGACCCGCGCGCTTTTTCGCCAAGTCCTCTTGGACAGTACCAAGGGCTTTACATAAACGTGCACCCGAATTACCAGTTTACTTTTTTGAATGTTGACCCTGACTTGGAAACTGTTAGCGGGGGAAGGCTGGAAAGCGGTTTGTTTGAGTCTGTTTTGGTTCAATTGTACTTCTGCGAGTTTTTGAGAACTTGTGACAAACTTTCTGAAAAGGGTTTTGAGTATGAGTACCGCTCGCCTAATGGGCAGGTAAAAATCTTCAAGCTCGTCAAGTAACTTTTTTTATATTTGCGCTTGGTAATTGTTTCTATTGTGGAAAACGAGGCGTCGAATGAGGATCTTTCTTTTTGCTTTTACTCAGCGTGTTCCATGCTTGGGGCTTGCAACTTGGAGATTGACGCCGTTTTTGTTCCTTTCCGCAGTTTGAAGGTGTCCGTTGAGCGGCGGCCTTTTTCCAACAAGCTTGTTTGCCGGGTCAGTGACGGTTTTCAAATTGCGTCACAGGATGTTTTGATGGGTCTTGCGCTTTGGCTTGTGGCAAGGGTTTTACGAAAGCGAAAAGTCGACAATTATTACACAAGAGAGTACCAGAAGTTCATGAAGCGCAAGAGCACTTTTGAATTGAATAATTCCATTAGGGCCAAGAGGGCCATTAGGAGGAAGAATAGGGGCGTTGGCGCTGAGTGGAATTTGAGTTTGGTTCTTGCCAAGGTTGTTGGAGAGTACGGTTTTGCAAGTGACGTTAAGTTGCCTTCTGTTGCCTGGAGCAGGAACAAGAGCCGCAGGAGGCTTGCTTTTTTTGACGAGGCTTTGAACCAGATAGTTGTAAGCAGGCTTTTTGACTCTCCGCGTGTTCCGCTTTTTGTAGTTGAGTACTTGGTTTTCCATGAATTGCTGCATGCAAAGCACACGCCTTTTTACGAGCGCGGGAAGAGCTTGCAGTGCCGCGTTCACCACCGCGTGTTCAAGAAGGAAGAGCAGTCTTTCAAGTACTACGGTGAAGCTGAAAACTGGATTGATAAACAACTGCGTTTTGTCAGATAGTTTTATTTGTGGCTTGCAATCAGGTCAACGATGCTTACCAGGTCGTTTACGTGCTCGTAGTCTTGCAATGACCCGACGTCTATCCATGACTCGTCGAACACGAATCCTAAAAGTTTTTGTTTTTCCTTCATCATTTTTGGAAAAACGTTCACTGCAAAATCCCCTTTGTTTGGGAGGAACTTTTTTGCCGCCTTGAAGCGGAACGCGTATATTCCAACGCTTATGAGTTTTTGAATGATGGGCTTTTCTTCAAAACCGGTTATTTTGTTTGACTTGTCTATTTCCACCGTGCCGTACTGGAAGGGGATGCCGTTTCTTTTCAATGCCACTGTTGCATCCGCGTTGTTTTTCTTGTGGAAGTCCATCACGTCGTTCAACTTTATTCCGGTTAGTTGGTCGCCCATTAAGACCAGGAAGTTTTCTTCTCCTTCCAGTTTGTCAAGCGTGTTTTTCACGCTTCCTGCTGTTCCCAACTCGCCTTCTTCGACTGAATAGGTTATTTTCACTCCGTGTTCCGAACCGTCTTTGAAGTAGTCTATTATTTGGTTTTTCATGTGGCCGACGGTCATTATTATTTCGCTTACGCCCTCGTCGCGCAGAAAGTCAACTATGTACTTTAAAATCGGCTTTCTTCCAAGCAAGAGCATGGGTTTGGGAACGCTGTGCGTGTACGGACGCAAGCGTGTGCCTTTTCCTCCGCATAAAACTACTGCTTTCATTTTGAATATTTCGCCTGGTTTTGGTAATCTTCAGAATAAACGTGTTTAACTACTTTTGTTTATTCATCAATTTAAACCTTGACGCGCTTAAAATTCTCTTGTGAAAAAGATTGATTTTTTGCAGTTGTTTTCCGGCTACGACGTTCGCGGCGTTTACAATGAGGACTTGGATGAACGCGTTGCACAGGTTACCGGAAGCGCTTTTGCAGAGTTTTTGTCGAAAAAAGGCGTTGAAGGCACTGTTTTTGTTGGAGCTGACAACAGGGCGTCGTCTCCTGCGCTTAAGGACGCTGCTGTTTTGGGGTTGCAGTCTAAAAACTTGAAGCTTGTTGACTTGGGAGAGGTTACAACCGGGCTTTTTCACTTTGCTTTGTCGTCAAAAAACGCTGTTGGCGGCCTTATGGTGACCGCGTCTCACAACCCGCCTGAGTACAACGGTTTTAAGTTGTACGACAAGAACTTGCCGCTTTCAAGGGTTCAAATGGATCAAGTGCGTTACTTAGCGCAAAACTCCCTTTTTGAAAAACGGGAGCTTGAGGAAGTTGAAAAACTTGACTTGTCGCAGGAGTACGTTCAGGACGTTGCCGGAAAAAACCCTTTAAAGCGCGGGTTGAAAGTTGTTTTGGATGCAGCAAACGGGAACGCTGGTCTTTTTGCTCCGAGCATTTTTAGAAAAATGGGTTGCGACGTTGTTGAATTGTACTGCACTCCGGATTCAAGTTTTCCCAATCACCCGGCGGACCCATCGAAAGAAGAGAATGTTGAGGACTTGAAGAAAAAGGTTTTGGAGGAAAAAGCGGATTTGGGCATTGCCTTTGATGGAGACGGGGACCGAACCGCTTTTGTCGATGAACAAGGCAGGTTTGTTCGCGCTGACGATGCAAACATTATTTTTGCAAGAGACGCTCTTTCCAAAAGCAGGAATGCTGCAGTAGTATACGACTTGAGGCTTTCTTTGGCTTTCAAAGAAGAAGTTGAAAGGCTTGGTGGAAGCGCGGTTATGACTAAAAGCGGCAGAATCGCGGTAAGAAGCGAGTTGTTGAAAAACAACGCGGTTTTTGGAGGGGAGACCAGCGGTCATTTTTACTTTAAGGAAAACTACGGGTACGACGACGCGATTTACTCCGGGGCAAAAATGACAAGCATTATTTCAAGAGGCGAGCCGTTGTCGAGGTTGACCGACGACTTGCCTCATTATCCTGCTACTGTTGAACTGCGGCCTTTTTGTCAAAACAATAAAAAACGCCAGGTGGTTCAAGCGCTTCAAACGTTTCTTTCTGAAAAATTTGAGATTTCAACGCTTGACGGGGTAAGAGTGGAGTTGGAAGGCGGTTGGGGCTTGGTGAGGGTGTCAAACACGCAGCCTGCATTAAGCGTTAGGGCGGAGGCCAAAACCCGCGAGTCCCTTGAAAAAATTTACGGGATTTTAAAGAACTTGCTTGGAGTTCACGATGTTCAACTTCCGGAGTTGAAGTAAGTAGTGTTGTCGGTTATTATTCCAACTTTCAACGAGGAAAAGAGAATAACGCCTACTTTGCGCCTTTTGTGCAACTGGCTTGAAAAAAACTCTTTTTCTTATGAGGTAATAGTTTCCGACGACGGTTCTGACAACACCGCTGAAATAGTGCGCGAGTTTTCAAAAAAAAATCCGAAAGTGTCGTTGGTAAAATTTGAAAAAAGGGTTGGAAAAGGCGCTGCGTTAAACCGCGCTTTGAGGCTTGTAAGGGGAGATGCCTTGTTGTACGACGCTGATGCCGCAGTTCACCCTAGATTCATTGCAAGAGCGTTGACGTTTTTGAATCAAAACGACGTGGTAATAGGCTCGCGCAATCTTCCACTGTCAAAACGCCTGGGTTTTTTTCCCTTTGAAAGGAGGATTGCAACAAAACTCTTCCTAAGCGTTGCAAACTTGCTTTTTTCATTGAATGTTTCAGACTCGCAGTGCGGTTTCAAACTGTTGTCAAAAAAAAGCGTTGAAAACCTTTTGCCTTTGCTCAAACACTCGGGTTACGAGTGGGACGTTGAACTTTTGGCCAAGGCGAGAATGTCAAAAATGCTAATTGCCGAGATTCCTGTTGAATGGACTGCGGTGAGGGGAAGCAAAATGAAAAAAAGAAGCGTTTTGCCGATGTCTTTAGGGATTCTTGAACTTAAAGCAGAGCTTTTTCTACAAGATTTTCTTTCCGCTTTTGAAAACGTGGTAGGCGTAAGCTCCCCCGCCGACAACGATGTAGGCGGCGTAGACGCTCAAGGAATCCAACTTCAAGCTTAGCACCATTGTTGCAAACATCAAAAGCAGGGTCGGGATAATCATTGCAAATGCCAGGGAAAACACTACTTGCTCTAAAACGTCCAAGTCTTTTTCTTCAAAAAAGGCAAGAGTCAACGCGTAACCGGTTGCAACGAACAGTAAGGATCCGCCTGCAAATTGAATGACTTGTAAAACCATGATAACACAATTTTACGCAGCAACTCCCTTTTAACCCTTTTATTTTTTCGTGGTTTGCTATTGTTTAAAAAACAGCTTTAAACAAAAAACATTTGAAATGG
>JBHHTN010000036.1:0-10046 GCA_046753405.1 Candidatus Micrarchaeia archaeon
AAGGCGGAAAGCCTTCCTGTGATTGCGTCTGTTGCGTCTATGACCATCATTTTTTTTGTTTCGACTCCGTTGGTTTTCAAATTATTATTTTGACGTTTTTTCCGCTTGGGTTTTCTTCGAGTAGCTGTTTTATCGTTTTTACTTTGCAACCGTTTTTTTCAAGTTTTTGCCTTGCGGTTTTTGAAATGTCCAGTGCTGCAACGCTAAATGCGTGGGTTGTGTTTCCTTCTGATAATATTTTTGTCGGCACTAGCAGGGTTTCGTCTTCTTTTGAGTTTTTGTCTAGTTTGTAGAGGTTGACCGCTTGTTTTTTGCGTGAAGGCCTTCGGATGAGTGTTGCTGCTTTTTTCCATACTGCTTTCTTGTTCTTCCTGCTTGCTTTTTCAAGTTCTGCTGCAAGCTGTATTACTAGCGGGTTTTCCGGGCCGTTTTTCATTTTTTTTCATCAACTTTTTTTTAAGCAAAAAATGCAGGGGCTGGGATTTTCCGAAACTTTGTTTTTTTCCAACCTTGTTTTTTCTTTGGTCTAAAAACTTTTCTTTTGAACCCAGGCACTCCTAAGAGACAAGAACCTCAATCTTGCGCATTTAGTCAAAACAACTTTTTCTTTTCTTGAAAACGCCTTGTGTCTTTGCCCGAAAATTGGCCAAAGGTTGAGGGCGGTTTTTTTTCATTGAATTGAAAATGATTTTTTTTTTGACCAGGCTCTGCCACCCCTGCAGTTGAACGCAATTTTTGTTTTGCTTGTTCATCTGAAATGCCGTTGAATTCTATTTCTTTTTCCTTGTTTGTTGCTCCTTTGGTTATTAATGCTTTTTTTCCTATGATTTTTGAAAGTTTTTTAATCAATTCCTTGTTTGCTTTACCTTTTTGAGGTTGTGCTTTGACGTGTGCGATGATTTTACCTTCGCGTGTTGTCAAACTGAATTTTTTTGCGTTTGTAATTACTTTTACTTTCATTTCAATTCTTTTTGCAATGCTTCCGCGTTTTGTTTAATGGTTTTTGCAGCGTTTATTAAGTGTTTTTGCGCAGGAATGTTGTTGTAGGACTCTATGTGGATGAAGTATTCCCCTTCTTTGCCTGTGATTTTGGCTGCTTGTTTTGGGCAGGCCTCTACGCATGCCGCGCACAAGTCGCATTTGTCAGGTCTTTCGATTTTAAGTTTTTTGTTTATGAGCTTTTTTGGACAGGCATTTATGCATTTCTCGCAGTTATCGCAGTCTTTGTTTATCGCAAGGTCCGGCGAGTAGCTGTAGGATGCGTGGGCGCATTGAAATTTTGCGTGTTGTTTAGCTGTTCCTTTTACTGCTAATGCTTCTACTCGCAAGCGTTGATCAGCGTTTAGTTTTATTATCGGAATGTTTTGGCAAAACGGTGCGATTTTTTTGTCCGTGCTTTTGAAGTCTTTGGAGTAAACAGTGCACGGGCCTTCAACGTCCATGGTAAGGGAGATTTTTGCATCATCGCTGACGCCTTCCTCGTATGTAAGTGGCGTAAGCCCGATTCTGTTTGCCAGATACTCGTTGAACATGCAGGAGTTGTTTTCGTAGAAGTCTACTTCGTCTATTGCAAAGCAGGGTTGTTGGGACAAAACGTTTCTCCTAAGCGCGTTTGCTACTGCTGTGCTTGCGTCTTTTAATTTCAAAATTACCTGGTTGTCTTTTTTTTCGATGATTTCTACTTTCATAAAACAAATCACACTCTGCGTCCGCGTTTTCCTCCGCGTCTTTTAGTGCTGTCAGTTGGAATTGGCGTAACGTCTTGTATTTTTCCTATTCTTAAACCGCTTCTTGCCAAAGCACGGATGGCTGCTTGTGCTCCTGTGCCGGGGGTTTTTGTGTTGTGTCCTCCAGGCGCGCGCACTCGGATGTGGACTCCGACCAAACCGCGGTCTTTTGCTTTTTCTGATGCTTTGAATGCGGCTTGCATTGCAGCGTAAGGGCTTCCTTCTTCGCGGTCGCTTTTTACAATCATTCCTCCGCTTCCCACTGAAATTGTTTCAGCACCGCTTAGGTCTGTAATCGTGATTATTGTATCGTTTTTGGATGAGTAAACGTGTGCTACTCCCCACTTTCCTTCCTTTGGAATGAATTCGCGGCGAAACCTTTGCGGTCGCCTTCCCCTGCGGTGTTCTCGTTCTTCCCGTTGGATTGGCCTGGGTTTTTCAATCGGTTCTTCTTTAACCACTTCTTTTTTGCCTTCTTCAGCGGGCGTCTTTGTTTTTTCTTCGTTGCTCATTTAATTTCAAATCCGTTTAAACTTTTTACGCGGCTGCGGGGGCCTCCTCCTTTTTTTCAGAAGGGGTTTTTGTTGCTTCTTCTTCAACAGGCGTTTTCTGTTCTTTAGGCGTTTGTGCTTCTTTAGCAGGTGCTTCCTCTTTTTCAGACGGGGGCTTTGCCTCAAGACTAACGGGTTTTCCGTACCAGCCTATTTTGCTTTCTTCGTTGAATTTTACGCGGTAAGAGGGAACATTTACGCGTTTGTCGTCTATTGCAATGTGGCCGTGAGTGATAATCTGTCTTGACTGTTTTGCCGTTTTTGCAAGGCCTTTTTTGGAAACTACGGTTTGCAACCGCCTTTCCAAAACGTCTCTTACTTCCAAGGCAAGAATGTCGTCGAGGGAAACGTTGGGTTTGTCGATCAAAAACGATTTTACTCGTTTCAGAAGGTTTTGAGTTCGTTCTTCTATTTTTTTTCCTTTCAAGGAAAGCAATCGTCTTGCATCGCGGCGGATTTTTCTCAAATCCGTTTGAGCGCGCCATACCTCGCGAGTGTTTTTAAGTCCAAATTCTTCCTTCAACTTGTTTTCGCGTTCAATGCGTTCTTTGTCCCAAAGCCGCATCGGCCGCTCGTACAATTTTCTAAGTCTTTTAGGGTCGCCCATTAAAAATCAACTTTTTTACTTCTTTTTTTCCGCGCCTTCGCTTTTTCCGCCTGCAGTTTTCTGCTGTTTCAACGCTTTTTTCATGACTCCTACGGATATTCCGCTTCTGCCTGTTGTTCGTGTGCGTTGTCCGCGAACGCGCATTCCCAACTGGTGCCTCCAACCGCGCCAGCTTCTCATCTCGCCTTCTTTTTTTATGTCTTGTCTTATTGCAAAGCTTAGGTCGCTTGTCAGAAGGTGCTTGTTTTTTCCGTCAAAGCGGTCTTTGCCGCGGTTCAAATTGTAATTTTTAACTCCGTGTTCCTGCGGGGATTTAACTATTTTTTCAATTGCGTCTATTTGCTCGTCGCTTAATTCTCCAACGTCGGTTTTGCGCGGTATTTTAAGTTCTTTTTCAATTGCAAGAATAAGATTTTTTGCAAGGTTTTGGCCGACGCCCTTTATTTTAGACAACGCGCGTTCCAACGACCAGAAGCCTTGCAGGTCGCGGCCTATGATTCTGACGATTCCGCGATAGTTTTCACTGTGTTTTTTCTGCGCGGCTTTAGGCAAGCTTTTTTCTTGAAGAGGTTTTCCTTTAGGTTTTGCCTTTATTTTTTCGTCAGCCAAAAATTTTTTTCACCAAAATTAATTTTTTAAAAGCGCCGGGACTGAGAGTTCCGGCAAAAAACTCCGCGTGAAAACATGCGAAATTTTTTTTCTTAAGCGATGGCTTTTGTCGTCAAAAAACAACTTTGAGTCATCTGAACTCAGGAGGCCTTTCGGCCACGAGCTTTGAAGGAACAACTTGGTCTCCTCTTTCTTGAGGCACCAATAAAAAGTTTTCTTTCCAGGCCCGCGCATTACCACTCTGCCATCCCGGCGCAAAAAAACATTTCATTCTTTAAACGCGTTAAAACAATTTAAGCGTATGTTGACAACCGAAAAAAGCAGGTTATTTTGCTTCCTAAGAAACCCTTTGTGTTTCTGATCAGTATTTAATGCATAAACGCGTATTTAAACCTTTTATTCGACTTGCTTTTTTTCAGGTTATTTTTTCTCCCGTGTCGAGGTTTGTCAGGTGTATGACGTTGACTGGGCAGGAATCTGCTGCTTGTTTGTTGCACTGGACGTTTTCCTCCAAGATTTCAAGTTCTTCCCAACCGTTTTCCAAGCGCTTTGCGCCTGTAACGCTGGTTTTGCCGTCGTCTCCCATGAACCAGAACTTCGGGCAAACGGCAACGCAAGCTGAGCAACCTATGCAATTAGGCCGCTCGTGTTCAATCTTGTATTTAGCCATTTTGTTACATCCTTTTTTGAAAACCTTATTTTTAAACCCGTTATTTTGGGGTTAAAATCAGTCTTTCCAGGTCGAACCAGTCGCCTTGTTCTGGCGCTTTTTTCGCGTTGTGCAGTGCTTTTGCAATGCTGAATGCTTGTCCGCGTCCGGTGTACAAAAGCACTGCTTCGTCTTTTTCAATGTTTTTGTCGAGGGATAACGCGTCTTTTTTCCAAGGGTTTATTCCGTGGCAGGTTTTTTCAACGCCTTCGTCGGATAAAACTACTTTTTTGAGTTTCAACGCTTTTTCAATTGGCAAAATTGCTTGCATTAATTTTTCGGGTTTTCCGCAGGTTGCAAGCCATTTGAAGTCGCTTAATTCCTGTAGTTGAGTGCTTTGTTTTTCACTCAAGCCCATTGCCTGTGTGCGTCGCAGTTCCGTCATTACTGCTCCGTTTCCAAGGACTTCGCCGCTGTCGCGGCAGATGTTTCTCACGTATGTGCCTGCCTGGCAATGCACGTCGAACAACACGTTTTTTCCTTGGATTTCTAATACGTTCAAGTCGAATACTTCTCGTATTCTGAGTCTTTTTGCAACTGCGCTTGCCAAAGGCGGTTTTTGGTAGATTTTTCCTTTGAAGTTTTGCATTGCTTCTTCAACTTGTTTTTTTGAGGCTTCTTTTCCCAAGCGCATTAAGCAGGTGTATTTTTTGCTTGAATCCGGGAAAAAGTTGGCTGCCTTGCAGGCTTCCTGCAGTAATACGATTAGAACGCCGGAAACGTCTTGGTCGAGTGTTCCAGTGTGCCCTGCTTTGTTTAATCCGAGTATTTTACGCGCGTAGGTTGTGGCCTCGTGCGAGGAAGGGCCGCAAGGCTTGTCGAGAACGATTATGCCTGTTTGCATTAGTTGTTCAAGCGTTCTTTTTTCAGGGGGAATCCCGCGGGACGAGTTTTCTTTTTTTAGGGTGATCATCGTGGTTAATTCTTATGTTTTGTTGATTAAAACAGTCTTCCGCCTAGGGGGGTTTCTTGGTCTGGTTTTACGAGTATTATTTGTCCTTTTTCGTTTGGAACTCCTAAAGTCAGGACTTCGCTCCAGAAGGGCCCGATTTTTCTTGGCGGAAAGTTTACTACTCCGATTACGCGACGGCCTACGAGTTCTTCTTTGGAATAGTTGTCTATAAGTTGCGCGCTTGAGGTTTTGACTCCGATGTATTCGCCGAAGTCTATTTTCAACTTGTAGGCGGGTTTGATGGCTTCGGGAAAGTCTTCTGCTTCAATGATTTTGCCGACTCTGGCGTCTACTTTGCGAAAGTCGTCGATTGTGATTTCTTTTGTCATTTTTTTTCACAAAAAAAATTAGTCGTAGACGGGGTGTTTTAGTGCGAGTTCTTTTGACTTGGCTTTAAGCTGGCTTTTTTTGTTTGCGTCGTCTTTTGCGTTTATTGAGTCTTCCATTTGTTGCGCGATGAATTGCATTTGGGGCTCTTTGAAACCTCGTGTTGTTACCGCGGGTGTTCCTATGCGTATGCCGGAGGGGTCGAAGGGTTTTCGGGTGTCAAAGGGAATCATGTTTTTGTTTGTGTAAAGGCCGACTTCTTCGAACAGGTTTTCGGCTTCTTTTCCGCTTACTCCCTTGCTTGTTATGTCCAGCAAAAGAAGGTGGTTGTCTGTTCCTCCGCTTATTACTTTGAAGCTTCGTTGTTGGAGTTCGTCTGAGAGTTTTTTCGCGTTTTTGATTATTTGCGTGCAGTAGTCTTTGAATGAGGGTTGCAACGCTTCGTGGAACGCGACTGCTTTTGCGGCGATTATGTGGTCCATTGGCCCCCCTTGCATTCCTGGGAACACCATTTTATCGATTTTTTTTGCGTGTTCTTCGCGGCATAAAATCATTGCTCCTCGCGGTCCCCTTAGGGTTTTGTGGGTGGTTGTGGTGACTACGTCGCAATAAGGAAAGGCTTGGGGGTGTAATCCTGTTGTGATTAATCCTGCAATATGTGCCACGTCTGCCAAAAGGAAGGCGTTTATTTCGTCGGCTATTTCTTTGAAGGCTTGAAAGTCGATTGTGCGGGGGTAAGCGCTTGCGCCTGCTACTATCATTTTGGGTTTTTCTTTTAGTGCGATTTTGCGCACGTTTTGCATGTCTATTTGGTGGCTTTCTTTGTCTACTCCGTAGTGGACGAAGTTGAACATTTTTCCGGAGAAGTTTACTGGGTGGCCGTGTGTTAGGTGTCCGCCGTGGGATAAGTCCATTGCGAGTATTTTGTCGCCCATTTCAAGCAATGCGCAGTAGGCTTCCATGTTAGCCTGGCTTCCTGCGTGTGGTTGCACGTTGGCGTGCTCGGCGTTGAACAGTTTTTTCGCGCGTTCTATTGCCAGGTTTTCGGTTTTGTCGATGAATTCGTTGCCGCTGTAGTAGCGTTTTTTTGGGTATCCTTCGGAGTATTTGTTGGTAAGGGGCGTGCCCATGGCTTCCAGCACTGCTTTGCTTACGAAGTTTTCGGAGGCTATTAGTTCTATGCCTTCTTCTTCGCGTTGCAACTCGTTTACCAGCGCGTCGTACACTTCGGGATCTGTTTTTTTTACGTTTTCCCATTTTTCAATTAGCGAGGACGTTTTCCAACCCACCTTTTTTTTTACGTTCGGGGTTCCAAGTGGTGTATGTTGCAGCGTCGTTGTTTTCCTTTAGCGTCTTTTACTTCGACAAAGTTTACGTCGATGACTTTTACTATTTCCACTTGGTTTCCGGCGCGTCGGCCGCGTGTTAAAACTGCTTTTGTTCCTTCTTTAATTGCACCCATTATGGATTTTTCACCTTGTTTATTATGATTTGTGCGACTTGCAGAGCGGTGTTTTTTTCCGTGTTTACTTGGAAGAAGTGTTTGTGCTTTGTTATACTTAGGTTGTATAAGTTTTTATAACGCTCGCGGTTTTGCGCATCACGCTTTCTGGTTTCGCGAAGTGCGGTGGCAAGGGTTTTTTTTTCTCGTTTTGCGATTCTTTTTGCGCGTGTTTTAAGCGGGGCGTGGAGCCAGACTTTCAAGTCGTACTTGGGTTTTGAGGTGGCGCCTGTTTTTTTCAATACGCGTTTGTCGTCTGTCCATGTTGCCAGGCGGCTTGCCAGAACGCATTTTTTTTCTTTTATTGCGAATTGTATTTGTTTTTTGTCAACTGTTACGTCCCATGCGGGGTGTTTGGCAACTTCTTTTTGGATTTGTGAAAAGGGTTTTTTAAGGTCGCGCGCGAGGTTGCGGAGGGTGTAGTTTATTGGTTTGAGGTTGAGTTTGCGTGCGACTGTCTTGGAGACGGTGGTGTTTCCGCACCCGCTTTCTCCGCTTATCGCGATTTTCAAAGTTCAACTACCTTTTTTTTCGGTTGCTTTTTTGAGGGAGTCGGTGTATTTTATGAGTCTTAGGTCTAAGCCTGTGCGTTTGACTGTTTTGTCTTCCAGGCGGGTTTTTTCTTTTATTATTTTCGCAGTGCAGTTTGCGCATAATACTCCGCCGAATTTTCTTTCGGGTCTTTTTTTGGTTTTAGGAATTTTTTGCAGTTGTACTGTGCTTGCGCGGGGTACTGCGTGAAGTTTTGCTTTGCACAACGCGCATTTGGCTTGTCCTGCTTTTTTGGGTTTGTATTTTATTGAAGGTTTTCCGCTTGGTGATTTGCGTTGTCTTTTTTTGCTTCTTGAGAGTCCTCGTGAAACCATTTTAAAAATCTACCTCTTGGGTTTTGTTTTTCACTTCTTTTTTTCGATTTTTTGCTCGATTATTGAGAGGGTTATTCCGCTTATTATCGCGCTTACTATGAAGAAGCCTTTTGTTCCGTATGCTGCTTGTTTGAATATTTGCAGGGAGAAGATGGCATCTAGGTGTATGTCAAATGGCAGGAAGATTACGAAGTCTTTGAATGTTTCCATTAGGATGCCTGGGTATTGTGTAAGGAACGGTTCTCCTATGAGGATGAAGAACATTGGCATTACGATTATCATGCTTTTCCACGGGAGCAGCATCATTTCTTGCATTTGGCTCATTACTTGTTCTTCGCGTGCTTTGAGTTTTTTCAGTTCTGACTCGTCTTTTTTTTCGGTTGCTTTTTTGAATGCGTCTTGGAATTGTTTCATGTCGTCTTGTATTTCTTTCATGCGCTTGCGTATTCCCATTTTTCTGTTGATTACGTTGGAGGTTATAGAGAATACTACTGCTATTGCGAAGATTGTTGTTGTTGCGTCTACCATTTTTTTTCACTTTATTATTTTGTTTAATGCGGGGTACATTTCGAAGACTTGTTGTTTTGCCAGGTCTTCGTAGAATCGATAGAGGATGCCTACTGTTAATAGTATTCCTGTTCCGGTTCCCAAAGCTCCGGTTATATCTGCGAACCATGCCAGCAGGCCTACTGCTATGCTTCCCAGTATTGTTATAATTGGAATGTACCGCTCTAGTATTCTTTCTGTTACGCGGGGGTCTTGTCTGAATCCGGGTATTTGTAGTCCTGATTGGGTGAGTTGTTTTGCTACGTTTTTTGCTCCCATTCCCGTGCTTTCAATCCAGAACCATCCGAAAATTACGCAGAGGGTGACCAGGAGGATGCCGTAGGCTATCATGTGCACGATTTCTTGCGGGGTGCCCATGAGGTTTAGGTAGGAGGGGTATCCTCCGGTTAACAGTATGGGCGATGGCATTGAAGTGGCGTAGTAGGACAGTCCGCATACTGGGAAGTTTCCTATTGTGAAGAGGTTGTTTTGGGCGTCGCATATTGGCGTGTTGCCTGAGTAAGGGCCGAGGAACAAGGGCATGCCTGCGTTGCTCATAAACATTCCGAATAGTTGTATGTTTAGCAGCACTGCGCTTGCGAGGATTACCGGGATGTTGCTTACGTAGAGGAATTTTAGGGGGTATCTTGCTCCGAATCCTCTCACTCTTCCGTATGAAAGTGGCAGTTCTATTTTCATTCCTTCCATGTATACTACGCCTAGGAATACTACGACTGTGAAGATTATGGGCACGAGGGACCAGAAGCTCATTGGAATGTTGCTTTGCAGGTAGTATATTGCCTGTGGTATGAGTCCTGCGGGTGTTTCGCTTCCTGTTGCTGTGATGAAGCTTAGTGCTCCGACGAAGATTGCTTGGGATACTCCTGCTGCGATGAATAGTGATATTCCGCTTCCTATTCCGTATTTTTGCACGACTTCGTCTAGGTATAGTAAGATTATTGACCCGATGGATAATTGTAATACTACTGCCAGGAACGTAAGTGGAATGCTTCCGAAAAGTGGGTTTATTGTGTCTATTGGTATGTAGCCTGTTCCTCCGCTTGATGGGAACACGTAGATTACGGCTTCAAGCACGCTTAGTATTATTGCGAGCAGTTTTTGGAGTCCTTGGAATAACCGCTTGTTTTCGGGTATGGATAGGTCGATGTTGATGAGTTTTGCTCCAACTGCCAGTTGGAGGAAGATGCTTGCAAGGACTATTGGTCCGATTCCTGCGGTTATGAGGCTGCCTATTTTGCTTCCCAGGAGTATTTCAAGTCGTTCGAGTCCTGCCGCGCTTATGTCGCCTATGCTTACTCCTATCGGATAGATTTGTCCGAGTACGAAGAAGATGAGCAGTGCTGCGAGGGTCCAGAGAAGTTTTTCTTGTAGGTTTGGAGCGCGGGAAGGTCGTTGCACTTCCGGCAGGACGTTTAGAATTGGTTTAAGTGCGTTTAGCAACTTTTTTCTCCCTCTTTTATTTGGCGTTTAGGCCGCCTGTGTTTTTTTTTAGTTTTGGTTTGCCTGTGGAGTGGTTGTTGTTCCGCCTGCTTGTTCTATTTTTTGTTTTGCCTTTGGTGTTATTGCGTGTGCGATTATTTTTGCCTTGAAGTTTATTGAACCGTTTGAAAGCACTTTGGTTTTTTTCTTT
>JBHHTN010000037.1:0-9385 GCA_046753405.1 Candidatus Micrarchaeia archaeon
TGGACTGGGTTAAAGGCGGCGCGGCGATGTTTTTTGCTTTTGTTGTCATGTGGTTTTTGAACACTGTTTTCGAGTTCTCGCTTGTTCAAAACGCGTTTTTCGTAGTTCTTTTTTCTTCGGCTGCTTTTTTGACTTTTTTTAAGACTCAAATCGAGCAAGAGGTTTTGATCAAGTTTGTCCCGATAAAGGACGTTGAGGACGAGGACATTCTTGTTTTGGAAAAACTCGACAAAAAACTTGTAAAGGAGTACGGTTTGGAGAAGGTGTTGACCGAGGGCCAGGTTAAACTTTTGAAGAGGATTCAAAAGGAGAAGAGAATTAACCGGTTTCCAGTTTACAAGAATTTGCCCAGGTTTGGCCCGTATGTTTTGTTTGGCTTGATTGCAAGCTTGTTGTTTGGGGATATTTTTCTTGCATTGTTTTTAATGTGATTTTTTTCAATGTTTGACGCTTTTATTCTTGTTTTTTTGAACGCGTTTTTTTGGGGGTCGTGGCCTGCTGCCTTGAAAAAAGCGCGTGTTGAGGTGCGGTTGAAAACTGCTTTTTTGACTTTCGGCGTTTTCTTTTTGTCTGTTTTTGTTTTTTTGTTTGTTTCAAACTCGCATTTTTCGCTTGGAGACGTTTTGTTGGCCTTTGCCTCCGGAGTGCTTTGGTCTTTTGGAGCTGAAAGTTTTTCAAAGTCTGTTGAAAGAATCGGAATGGCGCGAAGCGGTGCATACGTTTCGCCTTTGATTGTTGTTTTTTCCGTTGCCTTTGGCGTATTGTTTTTCGGAGAGTTTTTTGCAAGCGGGGTTTCAAACTTTTTGCAAGCGGTTTTTGGAGCATTGCTTGTTTCAATAGGTTTGTTCGCTGTTTCTTTAAGTGAACGGCACGCGGGGGACGTTCAGGGTTTTTTTCACGTTTTTCTTGCGGCTTTTTTTTGGACTCTTTACGCTGTTCCGTTGAAACTGGCCTCTGCAGGTAACATTCTTGTGTTGTTGCTTCCAATGAGCGTGGGAATGATTGCCGGCGCGTGGCTTCCTCTTTTGCGTTTTCCCAAAGTGGCAGTTTCTAAACGCGATTTTTTGGCGCTTTTTACAGGCGGGGCCGTGTGGGGGGCGGGAAACGTCATAAACGTTTTTTTGATTTCAAGCATCGGTTTTGCCAAGGCTTTGTCAGCGTCCCAGCTTGCAATGCTTTTTGCAGTTGCCTGGGGGGTTTTCGTTTTCAAGGAAGCGGCTTCAAGGAAGCAATTGTTGCTTTTGGCAGGCGGAAGCATCGTGGCGTTGGCGGGAGTGTTGCTTCTTTTGTCTTCCAGAACGTAAGTTGGCTTTTCAGCGTACTACGTGGACTGTTTGCGTTGGGAATGCCATTTCTATTTTTTCTTTTTCAAACGCGCGCTTGATTTCTAGGTTTATTTTTTGCTGGGTGTCCATGTAAACGGCGTAGTCGGGCGAGTCCAAAAAATAGACTACTTCGAAGTTCAGGCTGAAGTCGCCGAAGGACTTGAAGTGTATGCGGTCGGGGGTTGCAAGTTTCATGTTGCCTACTGCCTTTTTTATAAGAAGGGGAATTTTTTCCAGTTTTTTCACGGGCGTGTCGTAGGTTACTCCCAGGGTGAACACGATTCTTCTTTTTTTCATTTTTTTGTAGTTGTGTATGCGCGTGCCTGTAAGCTCTTGGTTGGATACAATTAGTTCTTCTCCTTGCAAAGTGGTTAATCGGGTTGTTTTGATTCCGATTTTTTTGACGATTCCTTTGTCGTTTCCAAGTATTATGAAGTCTCCGACTCTGAATGGTTTGTCGAAGTAAATAGAGAAGGATGCGAATATGTCCGACAAAACGTTTTGTGCTGCAAGTGCCACTGCCAAGCCTCCGATTCCAAGGCCTGCAATCAAAGCGGTTATGTCGTATCCGAGGTTTGACATTAAAAGCAGGGCTGCCACGAACCAAAGAGACCACCGGGCGAACATTGCAATGGTGGTAACTTTGGTGGTGTCGTCGTTTTTGTCTTTTTTAAGCCTTTTTTTAATTGTTCGCTTTTCGTAGAAGGTGATGATTTCTTGGGTTGCTTTTACCGCGTAGTATGCCAGTACCACAAGCAGTGCCACGTTGAGCGAGTCGGTGAGCCATTGTGGTACTGTGAGCCATTTTATTGAAAAGTACAAGGCGAAGAACAGGTAGAAGCCCCAGCGTATTGAGTCGACTACTGCGATTAGCACGTCGTCGAAATCGGTGTGGGTTTTTTCGGCAAGTTTTTTCAAGGTTTCGATTATTGTGAATTTGAACAAGTGCATTACGACTGTCAAGGTAACGAATATTGCTAATGCTGTGGCGTATTCTGTGCCGGTGTTTCCTGCAAAGGTCCAGTTGAAAAGTTCAGATTCGTGAAAAACCATTTAGTTCACCTTCTTTAAAATTTGTTCGAGCTTGGTTTTAAAACTTCTTTTTTTTCATAATGCAATTGTCTGGCCCAGTTCCGGCACGATTGCTTTGACCCCTTTGCATTTTGACTCTATTTCTTCGGCCAAATCTAGGCTTTTTTCGGCTTCACCATGGTTTACAAATACTTTTTTCAGGCCTTTTATGCTTTTTGTGAATTTTAAGAGGTCTCGCCTGTCGCTGTGTCCTGAAAAGCGCGCTTGGTCCACCTCCAGGTTAACCTCGACTTGTTCTCCGTGTATTTCCAATTCTTTTGCGCCGTTTAAAAGGGCGCGGCCGCGGCTTCCGTCAACTTGGAATCCAACCAGTATAATCTTGTTTTTCTTGTTGTGCCCGAGTTTTTTCAAGTAGTGGAGTACGGGACCTCCGTTGAGCATTCCGCTTGTTGTTATAATTACTGCTTTGCCTGCTTCGAAAACGTCGGCTTTGTCTTTGGTGCGCGGAATTTGGTAGTAAGTGCTTTTGAACGGGTCGTCGTCGCTTGTCAAAATGCGCTTTTGTATTTCCCTTTTCAGGTAAATGGCGTTGTGCCTGTAAATCTTCAGTGCTTTGGTGATCATTCCGTCTAGGAAAACGGGGCACTTTTTCATTCCTCCGCTTCTTAAGTAGTTTTCCAGAGCGAACAGTATTTCTTGTCCGCGTCCTATTGCAAAAGTAGGAATGATTACTTTGCCGTCTTTTTCCAAAGTGGCGTTTACGGAGTCCACCAGCATTTTTCCAACGTCTTTGTTGGACAAGTGCTCGTCTTTTCTCCCCCCGTACGTGCTTTCTAAAATCAGTATTTCCCCTTCTAATCCGCTTGCGCTTCCCTCCAACAACCTGGAAGAGCGCAGGTTGAAGTCTCCGCTGTAAATAATCTTTTTTTCAGCGTTTACTTCTGTAATCGCGCTTCCTAAAATGTGTCCGGCTTCCCTGAATGTTATGGGATAGCCTTTTTTTTCCTTGGAGGGAGAATTGTATTCTAGTAGTCTCGTGTTTTTCAAAAGCGTTTCAACGTCTTTTCGGTTGAACGGACAGGCAGCTTTGTTTAACTTTAGGTAATCTGCAAGCAGTAGGTGTATGAGGTCGCGCGTGGGCTTTGTCAAAAGCACTTTTTTCTTGTAGCCGGCCGCGTACAGCGCGGGCAGGTAGCCCGAGTGGTCCAAATGGGCGTGAGACAAAACCACTTTGTCAATGGTTTTTACGGTTTTGTTGTCTAAAAGCGGAAACTCTTCGTTTTTGACCATTTTTATTCCGCAGTCAAGTAAGACGTTTTCGTGTTTTCCTTCAACTAAAATGCAGCTTCGGCCCACTTCTTTAGCCGAACCCAAAAAACTAATGTTCAACGATTTAACACGCCACCTTTTTTTTTTAAGGACAAGAAAAAGAAGCAGAATTCCTCAAAATACTTCTTCTTTTTATTGCCAAAAAACCTAATTTTTGTAATATGTCTTCTGATTCAAGTGAATCCATTGGAAAAGAGTCCAAAGAACCAGAGAACAGTTTGCAAGAAGACCTTGCAGCATACAAATTACGTGCAAGAGTGTATAAAAAGATTATCAACAGGTACGCGGATGCAATAGGTCGGGGGGAACAAAAAACGGTTCCACAACTCAAAGAATTGATAAAACCAGGCGATTTGGCGGTTTTGGAAGTCCGCGACCAGCTGATAAACAAGGTTGAAGGAGACAAAAAAACCTCGGTTCAAGGTAAACCTTTTGAAACAAAACTTTTGAAATACGATTTTGAAAAAGATTTTTTGGCAGTTGCCCCAAAAGCATTCGAATACGTAAAAAGCTTGCAGTCCATAAACGCGGAAATAGACGCGTCGTACTGGCTTTCTCCCGCGGAGATAGTTGAATTGCAGGCAGCAGACCCGATGGACAAAGCGATTTTCCTGTGTTCTTTGTTGCACGCGTTGGGATGCAAGGACGCGCGGGTAAGGCTGGTTCAACTTGAAGACGCGTCAAAACACCCGTTGGTGATTTTTCAGTATGACAACCAAACGTACTTGCTTGATGCATTGTGCGAGAGTTGGGACTTTCACGCAAGCAAAGGGGAATTAGACGCCCTTTTGCAAGGCTTTTCCTGCCAAGGAAAAAAATACGCTCATTCGTTGTACGAGTTTTCTAACGAGGAATACTCCGAGTTATAAGAGCCTTTTTAACTTTCCACGACCTTAAAATTCAAAAAAAGGATTTCGTGAAAAAAAAAATGAATCCGTGGAATATTAACACTTCAAAATGCATTTACTGCGCGGGATGCGTTTCAGTGTGTCCTGTACTCTGCCTTACTTTTGATGAAAACCGCATTAAATGCGATCAAGAAGTATGCACGAAGTGCAAAATATGCGAAAAGGTTTGTCCTGCAAGCGCAATAACAGTTGGTGAGTAAATTGAACGTTGAATCCAAGTACGACGTTGTTGTAATAGGCGCAGGTCCTGCTGGAAGCCAGTTCGCACGCTTTGCAGCAAAGGGAGGCATGAATGTTTTAGTGATAGACAAGAAAAAGGAACTCGGCTCGCCTGTTCGCTGTGGCGAGGGAATTACGAGTAACTGGGAAAAAAAACTTGGCTTGAACTTCAGAAGACAGGACTATGCGTGTGAAATAAAAGGAATCAAAGTCTTCGCGCCTAACAACCACTCTTTGACTTTGCAAACGCCTCAAAGCACTGGCTTTGTTTTGGAAAGAAAGATTTTTGACAAGGAACTTGCAATAAACGCCGCGCGCGAGGGAGCGCACTTTTTGCCCTATTCGTTGGTTACCGATTTGATTGAAAAAGACTCGAAGCCCTCTGGCGTGAAAGTCAAAACCCCAAACGGCCAAATAGAGGTTTCATGCGATTTGGTTGTTTGCGCGGAGGGAATGGAAAGCAAAATCGCCCGCAAGGCAGGCTTTGCAGCGTTGTCCCGCGCAAGCGAGGTGGACATTTGTTATGAATACGAAATGGTAAACGTTGACTGCAAGGACTTGATAGAGGTTTACTTTGGAAACAAGCTGGCTCCTCGCGGGTATCTTTGGGTGTTTCCAAAGGGAAAAGACGTTGCAAACGTTGGAATAGGCGCAGGCGGTGCAACGGGGGCAGACCCAAAAAAGCTTTTGGACGAATTTATAGCCGGCAACCAGAGGTTCAAGAACGCGCAGGCAGTTGAAGTAAAAGGCGGGGTAATAAGCGTTGGCGCGCCGCAAAAGGAACTTGTAAAAGACAACGCCATGATAATCGGAACAAGCGCGCATCAAGTGGACCCGATTCACGGAGGCGGAATAGGCCTTGCAATTGAAGCGGGTTTCATGGCATCGCAAGCAGCTGTTCAAGCCTTTGAAAGAAAGGATTACTCCGCGTCAAGCCTTTCCTCTTACCAGAGGGAATGGTGGAGCGCAGCGGGCCCGAAGCTTGAAAAGCGTTTAAAGCTGCGCTTTGTGCTTGAAAAATTTTCAGATGACGACGTAAACGCTCTTTTAGGAGCAATGGACTCGGAGTCGTTGGACAACATTTTGTCGGGAGACTTTGCCGCAGTGCTGAAACAAACAGGACGACTGGGCAAAGTGATGCTAACAAAACCGCACTTAATACCCTTGTTGGGAAGCTTGCTGTGAACTGTTGAATAACTTTTTTAAAGGAAAAAGTGCAAGAAACAAAGTTGGTTGAAAACTAAAACATGGCTTTACAAAGTTCAAAAAGGCTGTTCACCGGGAAAGTCAAGCTTGCATCGGGAAAAGAAAGGCTTTTTTTCCACGCGAGGGCCAAAAACCTTGTCGAAGTTCTTGATTTGTTGAAAGTTCCAAAGGTTTTTTTGCGTGCTCACGGCACTTTCAAAAAAATGCACGTTACCACTTACAAAAACGGTGCAAGGGCAACACTTGTTTTTTCCTTGGGCCTTCCTGAAAAAATGCCTGCAATTAAGGGAAAACCGTCGTTGAAAAAGCTTAGCAACGCTTTACACGAGCATATACAACTCAAGAGAGGTTACGAAAACACACAGCAAAGTTTTGGGTCAATGGAACATACTGACGGGACGTTTAAGCGTTTTATTGAAGACATTCACGGATTGTCTGACGGTAAGTTGTTCTAACGTTTGATTGATTAGTTTTTTATATTCATAATGTCCTTAAACTAAATAGCTGATTTTCTTTTATTCTAAGCTTAAAGACGGTGATTTTTAAAATGTCTAAAAAAATCGTGTTGACCAAGTACGAGCGCGCTCGCATAATCGGCGCGCGATCGTTGCAGCTTGCAATGGGAGCGCCAAGCCTGGTGAAAGCGCCTTCGGGCTGGGTAAGTTCACTGAAGCTTGCCAAACTCGAATTCGAAAAAGGAGTAGTTCCACTGCAAGTGGTACGAGCGGCATAAATTTACTTATTCGTATCTTAAGGCGTCAACGGGGTCAAGGGAAGCTGCTTTTCGCGCCGGCAGAATTCCTGAAATCACGCCTATTATGAATGAGAATGCAAGTGCTCCGATTAATAGTTCTGGCGGAAGACTTGCGCGGAACAAAACGGTTCCAGTTGCCGCTGTTGCCGCGAATTCAGCGCCCTTGCTTAAGGCCGCGCCAAGTGCAACTCCGATTAAACCTCCTGCAAGTCCGAGCACTCCCGACTCGATTGTGAAAATGGCCATTATGTACTCGTTTTTTGCGCCAACGGCCTTCATTATTCCGATTTCACGCGTTCGCTCCAAAACCGACGTGTACATAGTATTCATGATTCCCACGCCTCCGGTGAAAAGAGATATTGACGCGATTGCTACAACTACTGCTTGCACTACTGCTAAAATGGTGTTGAATGAATCTAGAAGTTCTCCAGGGGTCAGTACCGAGAAGTCTTCTCCGCCTTCTTTGACTTCGCGCGATTTTCGAAGTTTTCTTTTGATTTCTCCTGCTACTTTTTCTGGGCTTGTTCCTTCTCGCACTTGCGCGAAGATTGTGTAGAGTTTTTCGCTTCCGAAGATTTTTTTGCTTGTTTCAATCGGAATCATAATATTCGTGTCGTCGATGTCGTTTCCTATTCTGTTTACTACGCCGACTATGTTGAATACTTCGTTTTCAATTTTGATCGAGTCTCCGATTTTTAGTTGTTTGTCAAAGAGTATGGTGTCATATACGATTTTGTAGCCTACTGCCGCAGTGTTTTTTTCCTGGGGTTTTGGCCATCGTCCGGAATCCAGTTGGAATGAGGATATGCTTTCAAACAGTTCCTTGCTTTCAAGGTCAACTTGCATTCCAGTTACAAAGCTTGATTTTGTCTGTGATCCAAAGCTTACTTTGGCGGTTTTTGCGGTCATGCCTGCCACTCGCTTTATTCCGCGCACCCGCCTTATTGTTTTGATGTCATCGTCGGTAAGTTCTGCCGCGCTTAAGGCACTTCCGAATCCCATTCCGAATGCGCTTCCCGGAGAAATGAATATTTTGTCGCTTCCCAGGGCTTCAAATTGGCTTGTTATTTCGTCTTGCAGTCCTTGTCCCATTGAAATGAGGCTTACTACTGCGGCTATTCCGATTATTATTCCAAGCATTGTTAGAACAGTTCTTTTTTTCTTGTGCTTGAAGTTGAGCAGGCTTATTTGAAGGAAGTCTTTTGCCAAGTTAAAAATTTTTGCCATTTTATTTTGACCTTATTGAATCAACTGGTTGAAGTTTGCTTGCCTGCATTGCGGGGAGCACTCCTGAGATTGTTCCGATCACAAACGCAAATGAAAGTGTTCCTATTACCAACTCGGGAGTAATTTGTGCTTTGAGCAAGTCGCTTCCAAGGACTTGGGCTGCAGTATATTCTCCAACCAAACTTAACGCTATTCCGAGTGCAACTCCGATTACGCCTCCTGAAAGTCCGAGTATTCCAGATTCAAAGAGAAAGATCATTGCAATGTCGGAGTTTTTTGCGCCAACGGCCTTCATTATTCCTATGTGGTTCGTTCGCTCTACGACCGAGGTGTACATTGTGTTCATTATTCCGACTGCGCCGACTAAAAGCGATATTGCCGCGATTCCAACCAGTACTGCTTGAAGCACGTTGAATATTTGAGACACTGCATTGAGTAATTCTTCTGCTGTTTGCACGGCAAAGTCTTCTTCGCCTTCCTTTAGTCCGCGTGCAGTTCTGAGCTTGCGTTCAATTTTTTCTGCTGTAATGGATGGAACCGCACTTTCGTCTGTTTGTGCGATTATCATTGAAACCAGTGTTTTTTCGTCGAATATTTCGCGCGCGATTTGTTTTGGAATATAGTTACGCGAATCGCGACCGGGATCTCCGTAGCTTTTTGCTACGCCTATTACTTTGAAGATTTTTCCTTCGATTTCGACCTGGTTTCCGGTTGTAATGGTTTTGTCGAATTGCTCGTGTGCAACGCCGTGTCCTAATACGATGGAGTATTTGTCGGATGACTTAAGCAGTCTTCCGGTTTCTGCTTCTAAAGATGTTGAATCTTGAAAAATGCGTTTTCCGTCGCCTGTTGTTGGAAACCCGGCAATGTTGACTTCATTGCTTTCTTTGGCGAATTTCATTCTTGAGCGTTTGAATATTGCGCCTGCAGCGTCTTTTACTCCTTGTGCTTTTTCCACTGTTTTTACGTCGTCTTCAGTCAGGGGAGTTGTGGAAAGTCCGCTTGCAAGAGGGTTTGCGCCAAGGCCGGGAACAAGCGCAAGAATTGTTATTTTGTCGCTTCCCATTTTTGCGAATTCTCCGCTTATTGTTGCCTGAAGCCCAGACCCCAAGGCTATTAGTGCGACTACTGCGGCGATTCCGGTGAATATTCCGATCATGGTCAGAAAAGTGCGAGTTTTTCGGTGGGAGAAATTAGTTAGGGCCATTTGAAAAAAGTCTTCGGCCTTATCCAGAATGCTCAAAATTGTTTAACACCTGTTTTTCCCCTAAAAAAGAAAAAAAAGCGGGGGGCGGTTTAGCTGCGTTTCAACACTCTTGTTTTGAACGTCGGCCAGGCTTTGTGTCCCACGTAGAATGCTATCAGTGCAATGACGATGATTAAGA
>JBHHTN010000038.1:0-9274 GCA_046753405.1 Candidatus Micrarchaeia archaeon
CCGATTTTGCCTATTAACGCGGGAATCCCCTTGACGACTTTGTCAAAAAAGTTAAAAAACATGCTCATAAGCGAAAAACTTAGTGTTTTTGTGTCAATTTATTGCTTTTGGCAAAAAGAATTTTCTCAATCAATTGGAAGCGAAGAAAAGTTTTTGACTTCCGAACGCGAACAAAGCGTTGCATTACAGCTCTTGACGAAAAAATGGTACGTTTTACCCGGCGAAACGTCTATGAACACCGAGTGCAGGTAATTAAGCGTGGAATCAGTTTCCACGCGATTCAAAACCGTTGAACTGTCCCCGTAATAAACCGAAGCGTTCCCGTAAAAATCAGAACTCCACTCAATCTGCGCATCGTAATGGTCAACATAGCTTGCCCTAACACCCCGCACGTACAGCGGAGTGGGCACAGCAGTAAGCCTAAGCGTAGGAATAGAACTCGGCGTTTCAGTAGGTTCGAGCGTGAATTTTGCAGAAGCAGTGGTAACAAGCGGCGGAGCAGTAGGAGACGGGCACAAAAGCCTGGTTGAAACACGCCTGCCATCCGGACAAGTGTACGCTCTTCTTTCGGCAACTGCGCAACCCAAAAGCAAAAGCGAGACAACCAACAAAAAAAGCAATTTCTTCATATTTTTAAATTGAAAAAAGACAAGCAGAATATTAGCCTTGCGGTTTAATGCAATGCAGTTGAAACTCGCACAAAACGCAAAACTCCGATTTTTTTGCGTCAAACCGCTGTTTTTCACACGAGTGTTCAACTTCATCTATCAAGCTTGCTGTCTGGCTTGCAACTTTTCTCACTTGTTTTTCCGAAGGACTGAACCTGAAAATTTTTCCAAAACTCAAAAAATGCCAGTACAAAGCGGTTTTCAAACTCCATTTTTGGCTTGCGCCCAGCTTGTACAACACCGCTTGCCTGTTGCTTTCAAGGTCTTCAAAAGACGGAAGTTCGCTGCTTGTCTTATAGTCGTGCACCTGCAAAGTGTTGCCTTGCACAGCAATTCTGTCAATCACGCCTACGAGTTTGTATTTTCCGTCTTGAAACAAATCCGGAAAAACGCGTTTTTCCGTTGCAACAGTCTGCGCGGAATCCTGCAAAAAATACTTCCAATGACTTTCAAGGCATTTTTCACCGTGGTCTTTGTAATACTCGGGGTTTTTTCCCTCTGAAAGAACAACCTTGTCGTGCCAGCGCGCTTTCCAACTGCTTTGAAAAAACGCTTGCACACATGAAAAGTTTTTCTGCATGCTTGGCTTTAAATAAAGGTTTTCCAAAGCTTTGTGAACAAGCCATCCTGTGAGCCTTTCAGCGCTTTCAACTTTCAATGGCCTGGCGCGCTTTACGTATTTGAAAAAAAATGCTTTCGGACACGTTTGGTAGCAGGAAAGCTTCGAGTGCGAGTAGATTGCCATGGCCTTTTTTGCCGTTTTATTTTTTTAAGTGTTGGCAGACTTGTTTTCCAGTGAAAGAAAAAGTTTTTTTTAAGTCATGTGCGGTAACCAAATTTTCGGTTGTATTTTTTGTGGTTTAGCACATCCAGTACGATTAAGAAGAGTTTGACGGCATCGCCTTCAAGCGTGTAAATAAGTCGCCAGTAGGAGTCTAAATTAAGTTTCCAAAGGTTCGTAACACCGTATTTTGCAATGCATTCTTTTGGGATCAAACGTTTCTGAAGGTGTTTTCCAGCCTCTGGGTTTTCTGCAAGCTTTGCTAATGGATAACAGGCATTTTGCTTCTCCGTTTCCTCTTTCCGCTTTGAGTCGAAGTTTAACGAAGTCTTTGTTAAACTCTTTGGACCGTCTTAGTTCGTGCATAAGGCGTACTTTCCTCTAAGAGTTTCTTAGACTTCTTTGAATCTGCAAGAATCCACATTATTTTACCTTCTTTTGTAATGAAGATTTTTCTGGATTCTACCAAGTAATTCAAAATTACTTTGAATGTTTGATATTGTACTTTTTTTGGCAGCAAACGCCACAATTGCATGCGAGAAGGATATTTTTTCGCTTTTTTAATGCAGGTTTCCGTGTCAAGGCGAGGATAATGCAAAACAACCTGAGAATTAAACACAAAAAATCACCAAACGTATTGTATTAATTTATATAATGTATAGATTTATATAACTATGGTTTTGCTTTTCCAAACTAAAAACAAACTCGCCCATTAAAAACAACACCGAACCGTTTTTCCAGTGAAAGGCGCAATCGTTTTAAGCAGGGAAACCGTAGCTTTGCTTGGAAGATGGACAAAAACACTTTTTTCAAGGCGGCCGAACTTTCGGTTTTGTTTGCGTTTAGCGTTGTATTGTTCGTCTTCTTGTTTGACTTCTTTGGAGCGTCCAAAAACCTTTCCCAATACGCCTTTTTGTTTCCAATTTCAGCGGTTGCAGTAGTAATAATCGTCGTGCACTTGTTTTTGTCTTATTCGCATCACGCCAAAAAAACGGGTTTGGAGTTTTTTGCAAAAAAGCAAAGCATTTTCGAAAGTTCCTTGAAAGAAAAAGAGTTGCACACGGAAATACGCCAGTTGAAAAAAGTAAAGCAATCCTTGAAAAGAGAGCTTGCGCGCGGAAAACTTTCCGAGAGGAATTACCACTCTTACGAGCAGGCTGCAACGCGCGCAATGATAAAGGCAGAGGAAAAACTCAGGTTGGCAAAAAATGCCAAAAACAAGTAAGTTTGAAAATCGCGCGAGGGCAGGAGAAGCCTTGGCCGAAAAACTTGAATATAAAAACGCGGTTGTACTGGCAATTCCCCGCGGAGGGATTCCCGTTGCAATTCCAGTTGCAAGAAAACTTGACGCGCCTTTGTTTGTTTTTGTCACGCGCAAGCTTCCTGTTCCCTCAAGTCCCGAAGTTGGATTCGGCGCTATTACCTCCGACAAAGTGCGGGTTTTAAACGAAGAGTTAGTTGCGTACGCGGGAATTTCAAAAAAGCAGGTCGAAGAGATTTCCAAAGAAGTCTTGAAAGAGGTGAAACGCAGGGAAAAGGTTTATTCCCTGGGAAAAGGTTTTCCGAATTTAAAAAATAAAACCGCGGTAATTGTCGACGACGGACTTGCAACCGGTTTCACTGCAATTGCCGCAGCCAAGCACGCAAAAAAACACGGGGCTAAAAAAGTTGTTGTCGCAACTCCAACTTCGTCTGTTTCTGCTTTTGAAGAACTCAAGAAAAAAACGGGGTGCGAAATAGTCTGCCTTGTAATTGACCCGTATTTCCAGGCAGTTGCCCAGTACTACGAAGACTTTCACGAAATGACCGATGAAGAAGTAGTTGGATTACTAAAAGAGCTTTTTCAACGGTAAGGAACAAGCGGAGACTCCAGAGTCGTGAAATTATGTCTTTGTGATGTTTCGCAGTCGTATTCCTCGCCCTCCGGAGAGTCTTTTTTGCAGCTGGTCACCTCGAAGTAATACATCTTGTAGAGGTTTAATTGTGCCAGGGGAATCCAATGGTCGGTAACAAGTTTTTCCTCGTCACGAAAACCCGAAAAAACATTCGGCGAAGTTCCGTACCTTACGTGGCTTGTTGCCTCGCGCGCGGTTGTCCATGTTACATCCGCGGAATTGAAGGTAATGCTTGAAACGTTGATTGAAGAAAGCCCTATTTCTTCAGGAACAGGCGTTGGCGTCGGAGTGGGAGTGGGCGTCAAATGAAGTTTTTCAACGCATTCTTTAAGGTTGCAAATGCAAACAAAGTTTTCCTTGGGATTTTGTCCATTGTTTGACGCAGGCTCGGCATTAAGGCGCGAGGTGCAAATGCTTCCGGAAAAAAAGCAGTCGCTGCTGGAAAAACACTTGTTAAATCCTTTTGGCTTTAAAGTCGGAGACACTGTAAGAACGCTAGTTGGCCCAGGCGTTGGCATTGGCGTCGGCGTTGCTTGCACTGTAACAACCTCCTGCGAAGGCTCCGGAGTAAGGCTTATTTTGGACGACGGGTTAAGAACAATGCATTGCGACTTGTCGTCAACTGTTGTTCCATCTGGGCAAACAAATTTTGCATCCTGCTGTTGTTGAACGCATCCTAAAAGCAGAATTCCAAGAACAACAGCCAGCAAAATCTTGTTCATTACTAATTTTTTTTGTTCAAACCGGCTTTTAACCGTTTTGCGAAAGGGTGTTTTGAACGCAGGAAAAGGCCGGTTGCCAAAGCAAGCAGAATTGCTGAAACAATCAACGGGTCAATTTTGAAGACAGTTAAAAAACTGGAGGACGAATTCGTTTTTCCGCTTCCAAAAGAAGGCGCGGAGGCTGTAAACAAAGCGGTCATTTCAAACGGTTTGGAAACGCTTTTCCCTTGAGGCGGTTTTGCAAGGGGAGTAGTAGACGCAACTTGCACAAAAACAGGCGTTGCTGTAGGCGTTGGTGTTGGCGTTGAAGAAGGAAAAACAGTTGGAGTTGGACTTGCAGTTGGTTGACTTGTAAGATTAGCAGTTGGAGTGGGCGTTGAGGGAGAACTTGAACCGGTAGAACCGAAACTGGTAGGGCCGCTTTCATCATCAGAAGGACTGTAAGATTGAATGTCTTGCTCCATTTTCAGTTTTATTGAATCGCCTTCTTTTACCTCGTACGCGCTTACGCCCACTATTGCCTGCGCCCCGTTAACATAAAAAGCCCACCATGAACCGTCTTGTTCAAAACGGCTTTCAACTCCGTTGACTGCTTTTACAAAGCAACCTAAAAGACTCCAATCGCACGAAAGGCTTGCAATTTGTGAAAAACAGTCAAAAGCGGTTTTGCAGGAAGACGTTATTGTTTGCGAAAAATCGTTTGCCCCCGAGTTTTCAGGAAAGTCCACTTCAACGGTAATTAAGGGGTCTGTTTCGCCGTTTTGGGGTAGTACTGGCGTTGGAACAGGAGTCGGTGAAGGAGTTGGAGATGGTGTTGGCGAGGGACTTGGAGTAAACGTAGGGTACGGTGTTGGACTAGGAGCGGGACTTGGCGTTGGAGACAAAGTTGGAGAAGGCGTTGGAGTAGAAGTTGGTGACGGAGTTGGAGTCAAAGAAGGCGAAACGCAGGGGGGAAGTTCTTGTGTTTCATTTACTTCAAATGCAGCATGCAAGGCCATTGCCGTGTCAAGGGACGGGTTTGAAGAAACAGAGCGGTGCAAGTCAAGGAAGCTTCCATTGCTTTTTTGAAGTGTTTTCAAATAGTTTAAAGATTTCGAGGCAAACGTTGTTTCGCCGAAAGCATTGAATGCAAGAGAGGAAACTGCACTTGAATAAGAATGGTTTTGGCTTTCAAAACAGTTGTCGGACGCGTTTTTCAAAAAGTTCAATGCATTTGAAATGTTTTGAGAAGAATTCTCGCCTAATGTGTGAAGTGCAAGCAGTGCCAGCGCAGTGCTGCTTGCCTTGTCAGGCGCAAGAGAGGAAAGGGAATTTTTTTCAAGGCTTCTTGTCAAATTGAAGCTTCCGTCATTGTTTTGCAGGGAAAAAAGATAGTTTTTTGCTGCAGTTGCATTTGACGAAGGCAAAGCACCTGCCTTTGACAAGCCTAAAACGCTCAAAGACGTGCTTGCAACGTCTTCTATTGTTCCGTTTGCAGTCCACCAGCCTATAAAACCGCCGGTGGGGCTTTGCATTGAAAGAAGTTGTGCAAACGCGTTTGCAAGGCTTGTTGCATTCAAGTTGTTCGCGTGTGCAAGCGCGTAAATTTCCGCTCCGGGAATGTCCGCCTCGGCCCAGGACCACGACGCGTTGTTTTTCACATCACTGGTCATCCAAACCGACGCGTTTTGAACCCTTGACGTGTTTCCTTCAAAATCGTAAAGCGCGATTGCCGCAAAAGCGGTGTGCGGGGGAAACCACGCGTCAAAAGAACCGTCGGCATTCTGTTTGGACTTCAAAAAATCCAAGGCAAGGGTTTGATTGAAAGCGTTTGCCGGATTAAGCAAAAGGCAAAAAACAACTGCAAAAAACAGGAATTTATTCATAGTTGTAATAGGGCTTGGTAAAAATTAAAAAATCAGTGCCCAAAGTCGATTTCAAAGCCTTGAAAACCCTTCCATACGGGACTGAAACCCTTTTCCCCTTTAAAGAAAACCTTGACCTCGTGCGGATCCGACTCCGGCAAAGGCCAAGACCGGTGCGGTTTTCGCAGTTCTTGGACCAAGCCTTGAATTTTTTCTTTTTCTCCTTCGCAGAAAACTTCCACGCGCCCAGTAGGCGTGTTGCGCACCAAGCCTTTCAAGCCAAGTTTTGCGGCTTCTTTTTGCGTGCGCATTCTAAAGCCCACGCCTTGCACTTTGCCGCTTACTAAAAGTCTTGCTTTCATCTCATTCCCTTTTTTTGCATGGCGTCCATAACGCGCGCTTGCGCGATTTCTAATGCCGCCTGCCTTGGAATAACTTTTTTTTGAGAAGACTTTTCCAAAACATTCAACGCGTTCGAACGCACTTTTTCCTTTACTTGTTGAAACATTTGACTTTGGCTTCCGCCCATCCACTCAACGTAAGAAGAAATCACTCCTCCCGCATTGGCAATAACATCGGGAACAACCAAAACGTTTTTTTCACCCAAAACGGTTTCGCAGTGCTTTTCGTTTTCCTCGCATTTTTGGCTTATTGGAATGTTTGCCGCCTCCACAATCACCTTCGCATTAACGTTGTCAACATTTGACTGGTTTATTGCATCCGGCCGAGCCCCGGGAATCAAAACCTCGCACTTTAGTTCAAACAAGGCCGCTTTAGACAAAACCTTGCCGTCTTTGAAAGCGGTAACGGTTTTCTTCTCCTTTTTCGTTTCAATCAATTTTTCAACGTTCAAACCCTTTGGATTGAAAATCGTCCCTTTTGAATCGGACACGGCTATTACAACAGCTCCTTGTTCTTCCAAAAACTTTGCGGCAAAAGTGCCGACGTTTCCAAAACCTTCAATTGCAATCCTCGCACCGCTTATTGAAACTCCTGCAAATTCAAGTGCAACATCCGTTGCTTGGGCAACTCCGAATCAAATCCATTTCAATCTCGGTCAGTCCCATGTCCGGCCCGCCAACGTACTGCTTGGGAACAATTTCCTTTATTGCGCGTGCAAACGCGCGCACAACCGCTTCTTTTTTCTGCAAGGTTTTTGGATTTGCCTTTATTCCAGATTTTGCGCCGCCAAAGGGAAGCTCGGCCAAAGCGTTTTTCCAAGTCATGGCGCGCGCAAGACGAAAAACCTCGTTAATGGTCACATCCGGCATCATGCGAATGCCCCCTTTGCCCGTGCCAAGAGCCGTGTTGTCCACTACCACGACTCCTTTCATGCCGGTTTTCGTGTCGTGAACGTAGAGGATTTTTTCAGGTCCCCAGTAATCAGTCAAATGTTTAAACTCCAAACTAACTCTCCTTGAATAATTAGTAGCACCTGTAAGTTTATCAAGATTTTGAAAATCTCAATTATAAAAAATAAAGCAAAAAAAGAAAAAAAGGTTTGCAATTTATTTTTTTACTTCAGCGCGCTGTCCTTCAGAATCGTACTCGTATACTTTTCCGTCTGCCTCACCCGAACAAGACGAGTGTGCGCCGTCGCAGTACGGCTTGTTTTTTGAAAGCCCGCACATGCAAATCCAACTCTTTTCTTTCACTTCTACAGGGCCTTGACCTTCGTGTTCTACTATTCTTGCCATTTTCCCAACCTCCTAAAAAGTTTACTTTGAATACCATTAAAAATATAAAAAATAAAGTAGTTATTATTTAAAATCTTGTAACTATCTTACAGTATAGCTTTTTGGAGACGTTAAAGCAATGGAAACCGTTTGTCCCATAGAAGAAATTCTCGTTCGCTTAAGCAGCAAATGGACTCTTTTGATCTTAAGACACCTTGAAAGCAACGGAAAATGCAGGTTCAACGGATTTTTGAACGCTTTAAACGGAATAAGTCCTCGAACGCTTTCCAAACGCCTCAAGGAACTGGAGAAATTAACACTCATTTCAAAAAGAAGATTTAACGAAACCCCACCACGAGTCGAATACAGGCTTACCCCAAAAGGTCGCGGACTTATCAAGTGTTTTGCTTCATTGAATGCATGGGTTACGAAGTTTCATGCATTTTAAATAAAAAACGGAGTTACACGAAGTTAAATGGACAAATTCGTTTTCTTGGAGCACACCGCAGACGTGTTGTTTGAAAGCAGCGGTTTTTCCTTTGAAGAAGCATTGGAAAACGCGGCTTTGGCAATGTTTTCAACAATTGCCGACGCAGACAAACTTTCAACTTTAAAAGACGTTGAAGTGGAAGAACGCGCCGAAACACTTGAAGAACTTGCAGCCTACACCTTGTCCGACTTGCTGTACGAAGGCCAAAGCAACGAATTGTTCTTCAAAGACTTTAAAATAACCGAGTTTAAAAAAGCAGGCCAAGGATACCTGTTAAAAGGACGAGCCCGCGGTTCTCCAATGAACCCTCAAACGGGAAAAACCGACGTCAAAGCAGTAACGCACCACGAGTGTAAAGTACGCCAAGACGAAAAATTATGGAAAATCAAAGTGCTGTTAGACACCTAAAACTTCAAGCGCGCACTTCGCAGTTCATGTCCGCCTTAATCTCATCCACACTCAAAGCACGACTGTAAACTTTGACTTCGTCGAGTAATCCCGTGAACCCTACCGCTCCTGTGCGAACGCTTGTTCCTATCCGCATGGGCTGAGCGCTGTTTCTTATTGTGTTCCCAACAACAGGCTGCGAACTCCAAGCAATTGGATATTCCTCTCCGTTGACATACCCTTTCAGTTCACCAGTGGAAGACTTGAAGGTGTATGCAACGTGGTACCAATTGTTCGGCTCAACCTCAAAATTTATTGCCCCGTACCTCCACCCAGAGGTGACAGTCATAATGTGCGGTCTGAACGTCAACATTCCAGGCACTTCTCCAACTCCGAGGTAAAGCATAAAACTTGCATCAGTATCGTCCGTATTGACTTTTTCAAAAACGCCTATATTGTTACCCCCGCTTTGCGGGTAAACCCATGCTGCAAAAGTGGCTTCAGTGTCTAAGTCAAGGTTTGACGAGTCAGGCACGTTGACGTAGTCTCCTGCACCATCAAACTGCAAAGCACTGTCAATTCTTCCTTTTGCCCACTGTGCGTTGTCAACAAGGGTTCCCTCGTTATTGTTTCCCGACGAGTCCCCTGCAGTTGTTCCAGAACCCTCGTCAAAATGCCAGGAAGCAACCAACGCGTCCCTTTTTTCTGTTACCTCGGTTGAAAGGCATACAACAGTATCATGATGCTCAACATTCTGCTCAACCTGCCCAGACGACGTAACCGCCTGACTTTGAAGCAAAACAACAATAAC
>JBHHTN010000039.1:0-9121 GCA_046753405.1 Candidatus Micrarchaeia archaeon
CAAAAACTCGTGGCTATTTAGGAACCCGTGGCCTTCAGGCCACGGAGGACGTCAGTGTCGCATCTCCAATCAATTAATTGTTTATTGGAACAAACTCCTGAACTAAATGTTTGTTGACACTCTAAATCGGAATTACATGGTTTTGTTTCCTCGCATTTCCAAGTATCAGGATTACAAGTAAGTTTACCCGTAGCATCAATACCTAAGCAATCAGTAGGCGTACAACACTGAATATTTTCTAGCGCAATTTGAGTAGGAACAGAATAACACGCTCCAGAAGATGAAGTTATAATATTTACTGCGTAAATTTTTCGGTTACCTACTGTACCACCACACCAATAAGCATTTTTATTTTTATCGTAAGTTAAAGAAATACCGGCTATTCCCGTTTGCCAATCTTTAACAAAAACATAATTTTGACCAATATCCCAATTTACTGGTGAACTTTGAAGCAACGTATATGTACTAGTTGGTTTTGAAATCAGTGTATTAGTATCTGGATCTAAGTAAGAAGAAACATCTGTATTTGTGTTATAGTTTCCAACAATATTAGTCACTTTACAACCTTCTGCGTTAAGTGGAACATCAGGTAACGTCCCAGCCCAACCTTCTTTAAGATCCGTACGTAATTGAGAAACTTGAAAACTACTTTTTGCGATAGAAATTGGTTTTGTTTTTCCAGAAAGGTCTCGACAATAAGCATTAAGTGTCACAGTTTGGCCGTAATAAAAAGAAAGATCCGTATTAGGATTACGATTATTAATTGGATCTCGCGAAATTGTTGTCGATTGTCCATGGGGTCCCGCCGAGATACTTATGTCCCAAAATAATTGTCTCAAAATATCATCACAAGTTAAATCTACCTTCGTTAATTTGCATTGCGAAACACAAGAAAACTGGGTACTACACTCGCCAGCAGCAGTACAAGTTATTGACGTAGTAGGTTGTTCATTAGCACCTAAACTCACGCACTGAATAACCCCATATCTTGGAATGGCTAGTTCACATTCTTGTGCGGTTACTAGTCCTGCTAAGAATATTAGTCCTACTATAGTTAGTAAAATTTTATTTTTTTCCAAGTTTTTCACCGCAGTCTCCGC
The DNA here is from genome assembly GCA_046753405.1 of Candidatus Micrarchaeia archaeon. Classification (GTDB taxonomy): domain Archaea; phylum Micrarchaeota; class Micrarchaeia; order Norongarragalinales; family CAINOH01; genus JBHHTN01. Next base: position 1,101 of record JBHHTN010000039.1, read on the forward strand.
AGAATTTTTCGTTTTTTGGCCATTGAGATCCGCATTTTAAGCATGTTCTGTAGCCTTTGTGGGTTTCGTGTTCTTCTTCTGTTATTGATTCGCTTTTTGATTGGTTTAATACGAAAAATCCGACAAGAATCATTATTGTTGAAATAATCATTGTTGGTAAAGAAATTTGAATTAGGAATAGCATGTCTTTCAAGACCGGAAGTACTTTTTCTGTTAAATCTTTTGCAGTAGTCATGATTTCTGAAATTGCAGTTAAGCCTGAAGATGCGGCATTAGCTGTTCCGCCTAGTCCTGGAATAATTGAGGCGGCGCTAGCTAATTCAGATAAAGTAGAAACAGCATCACTAGCCATTGCATAGAGATTAGAGTGAGTGGTTTCATAGGCGCTTTCTGCTTTTGGAATTAGATCCTTGATGTCTGATTCTAAAGGCCCAAATTTTACAAAAACAAAACCAGAAAAAAGCAATGAAGCTAAGAAAAATCCGACAATAAATCCACCAAGTGCCTTACTCATTTAAACCCCTCAAAAAAGTTTTAATACTTAAGAAATTGGACTTAGAGAAGAAAAACGTATTGGTTTTACCAGTATTTTTCGTCTATTTGTCTTGTTTGTGTGTCGTATAGTGTGATTTCATCGCCTTGGTTGTTTAGCCATAGTCCTTGTGTGTAGTTTGTTGGGTTGTATTCGTATCCGTGGACTGTCAGGTTTGTTTGTGGTTCTAGTATTGTATTTTGTGGAAGTAGGTAGTTTCCTTCGCCGTCTGTTAGTTTCCAGTTGGTTATGTTTATTGGTTGTTGTACATTGTTGCAGATTGTTATTGATTCGTTATAAGGCGAGCCTTCGGGTGACTGGTAGTTTACTTCACACAACGTAATCGCACCATTTGGAACAGGCGAAGGCGTCGGAGTAGGTTCCAGAGTTGGCGTAGGCGTTGGACTCGGTGAAGGAGTAGTTGGTGATGGTATTGGACTTGGACTAAGGGTTGGTGTCAGCGAAGCAGTAATTATCGGAGAAGGACTTGTCGGTGTAGAAACTACTATTGGTGCGGGCGTCGAGACTGGTTGCGGAGTAATCGTAACAATTGAAGCTGTAATTGGCGCAGTGGTTATTTGCGGCCCGGTTGGGATTATTACAATGGTTGGTGTTTCTGTTATTTGAATTTCAGTATTGCGTGTTTGAGGGGTTGTGCATCCTGCTAATATTATTGCGAAGAGAATAACGACTCCGATTAGTTTCCTTTCCATATTTTTCTTTACTCCGCGAATTTTCTTTGATCCTCAGCCCTCTGTGGGATCAAAAAAATTCAAGCTGATTATTTACGTTTTTTCAGTTCTTTTTTAATTTTAGATAGAGCTTTGTTTAGTTTTTTCTTGGTTTTGGATATTGCTGATTTTTTAAGTTTGGTTATAACTGGCGTGTAGCTGTATTTGACAAATTCTATTAGTGCAGCTATGGCTGCTATGAATGCTCCGATAGCGAATAATTGTTGCATTTGGGTGCCAAATGTGTTTCGTAACCACGGCCCGTAATGAGCTACAGCCCATAGTCCTAAAAAATAAATGGTCGGTATAAACAGTCTCCAAAGTTCTGAGTCTCCTGGAAATTTTTTGTTCTTTAGTATTTCATTAGTTTTATCCAATAAAAAAAATGGGATTATTAGTGCTAAAATGAGGGGAATAATTTGATTAATTAATTCAAACCAAGGCTTGTAATTTTTTATAAAAAAGTCAAATAAAACAAGATAGAATATTACGAATGTTACTAAAAATAGTTGAGTATGTAAATTTTGATTTTCATACGAATATAATTTGAATATAACCGCACCCAACATTAAGACTAAGAGTGCAAACCCTAGAAACGATAGTAGACTGTTCGTTTCATTGATTTGAGTAAAATAGGCCACTACTGCGGTAAATACTCCGAATACTGTTAGGAGTTTTTCTTCTTTTTTGAGTAGTTCGGCTAGTGTTAGTTCTTTTTTTGCCATACAACTTTTTGGGTTGTTTGTATCTTAAATTTGTTTTTAATTTGAGTGTTTGTTTGTGGGGGGTTTACAGGTATTCTGTTGCTGGAATTTGTCGCGGATTAACGTAAGGGTTTTGGGAAGTTGTTGGTTTTTATCCTTCAAATTAGTAAAAATTTTGGGTGATTTGTTTTTTTGGTTTGTTTGTATTCTTTTAGGAAGAGTTTGATTGTTGGTCTTAGGTCGTGTTTTTTTTCGAAGGCTTGAAGAGACTCGTAGTATTCCTGCCGGTTTTTCAGTCTTATGTTTAAAGGCGGCAGTCCGTGCTTCAACAAGACATTGTTTAACAACAATCGTCCAACCCTGCCGTTTCCGTCTTGAAAAGGATGAATGTTTTCAAACTGATTATGAACAATCGCTGCCAAAACAAGCGGGTGGTACCTGCGCTTGTTGTCTTTATACCAGTCGACAAGCTCTGAAATAAGTTTTTTCAAGTGTGTTGACGGCGCTCCCCTGTGAATCACGTTTCCAAAGCCGTCGGTTATTCCCACTTCCACTCCCTTGGGCCTCAAGTTACCTGCAAACTTCTTGGAATTCTTAAAGACAATTCGATGCAATTCCAAAATAAGCTTCAAAGACACGTGTTCCTTTGTTTTACGAATAAATCCTATTGCCTCCGCAACGCCGTAAGTCTCCGAAATCTCTTCCTTAGGCTTATCAGGCCATTTATTCTTTTCAAGAATGTCTTCAACTTCGTCCTCGGTAATGGTAGACCCTTCAATCGCATTAGTGTCAAAAGCAAAACGTTCGGAAAAACGCCTCCAGTCGTCCTCTGTTAAGTGAAAAACGTCTATTCTGCCGGTTGAAACAAGGTTTTCAAGCTCTTTCTTCTCCTTTAAAGACAAAACAGAATGCAAAGGATCACTAACAACCCTTAAAGAATCAACCTTCAAACGCAACTTTCCAACCGCTTTCCTCGTTTTCTCCCTTATTTCCTTGGAAGAAAGATTGCTGCCCAAAAAAAGCCGAGCCTTGCACACTTTACCGCCCTTGCGGTAAGAATGAGCCAAGTAAAACCGCTTGCCCCTAATTCCAGTGCGAACCTCCAAATGCATAGAAAAAGTAGGTGACTACACTTATATAAATTTAACGCTTTAGGTGACTACGTTACAAGTTTTTTGTAGTCACCTGTTTTTTTCTCTTCTTCCCCCCTACTCTGCTATGCCTTTTGCCTCTAAGGCAAATGGAACACAGGGGTTTTAAAGTTCCTCAAAAGGTGTTGGGTTTTTTATTTTTCTATTATTTTTTGCACTGCGTCCATTAGTTTTTGTGCGGTTTGAATCGCGTTTTGGCAGTGTTCTCGTGTTGTTTTTGTTTCTTCCAAGCCGTACATTGCGTCGTGTCTTTCCTGACGAAACGCGTCCATCGTAGTTACAAGTTCTGTAGGAATCAATCCTTTTCTTGCGTATTCCTCGCGAACGTAAACTACTAGGCAGTAATGCGATTTTTCCTGCACTCCGTCCTTGTAAAGCAAGGCGCGTGCGGAATGAAACATTGAGGAGTAAGCAACGACTACCGCCATTTTGTCAAAGCCCGCGTCAGAAAGCTTTTTCGCCTCCTCCAACTTTATTTTGGCGGTTTCAACGGACTTGGACGCCTTCAAAACATCAGGCGCGATTTTTCTAAGTTGTCTTCTTTCAAAACACTCGTCTAAAGTCAATCAATCACCGGTTTTTCCCCAAAAAGCGCCACTGAATTAGCAATGACGTCCAAATAAAACGCGCGGTTCCTCCTGCTTTCATTCTTCCACTTTGTTATTGAAAACTTCTTCAAACTCACGTCCCGCCCAAGTTTCTGACTCAAACTCTCAGCAGAAACGTTGCACGAAGAACAAACTACCAAAAAGTCATAGTCGCTGTTTTCGTCGTCTTCGCCTTTGGCCGCACTACCATAAAGCAAAATCGCACTCAAACCCTGCGAATGACTTTGAATTTCCTCAATTACTTTCGTCTTCGCAATTTTTGAGACAGTATACGCAATTTTTTGTTCCTTGAACTGCGCTGACAAGTTCGCCTTGAAAAAAGAAGCGTTTTTTTCAACTCTTTTAGAAACCAAGCCAAGTTTATGCAGGGTTTCAAGCACCCTTGAAAGCGAGGACGGACTAATGCACGTTTTTCGCGCGATTTGCCGCAAGTAATTCTCAGAATAAGGGTTTTCAAAGAAAAACGCCAAAACCCTCAAAGTGTTCGTTTTTTGGTACAATTGTTCCATACACAGAACAATTGTTTCAAAGTATAAAAAACTTGCCTCTAGGCTTTTTCTTGTTTTTTTAACCCCTTCCCCCCTGTTCAGCCTCCATGCCTTGCCTCAAAGACAAATGGGAAAAAGATAGGCCTCGAAATTCATTTGGTTTTGTTTTTTATTATTTCTAGGAATTGTTTTGCGTTTTTTACTGCGTTTTTTGCTTCGTTTTCTCCGACTGAACCGGTTTCAATTTCTCCGTACATTATGTCGTGGCGCCTGTTGCGATAACGATTAAAACGCGAAAGCAATTCAGAGTGTTGTGCGCCAAGTGTTGCATTGCAAAAGTCGACGCTTGCCTTGTGGTGAAACTCTGAAAACGCGCGGTAGCCTTTGAAAGCCATGAGAGCACGAGAGGCATTAAGCATTGAATTGTAAGCCAACGTCAAAGCAACATCCTTGTGGTTGATTTTAATGTTGTCTTCTGCCGCCTTCACGTTTTCGCTTGCAACTCTCAAGAGTTTTTCGGCAAGAACGCGGTCTGGCTCGACTTTTTCTATTTCACGTTTTCGCAACAAGTCGCTTAAATTCAATTTCATCGCCTACAAGCCAAAGCCTTTTTTTCTTTTTCAATGACAAAAGAAACGCGCTTTTGCTTTTTAGTTTTTCTTCGAAGTCTTTTTGCGTCCAAGAAATGCAATTTATTTCCCAACCCGATTTTTTTTGAATTTTAAAACAAACCTTGCTTATTTCTTCCTCGTTAGCGTTCCCTATCGTTAAAACGTCCACGTCGCTTTTTTGCCTGATTTTTCCGCTTGCAAAACTGCCGAAAACAAACGCGTATTTAATTCCTTGAATTTTTTCAAAGGCGGTTTTAAGCGCGCTGACCACTCCCTCGGTTTTAAAGTACAAGCCTGTAAGCTCGCCTAAAAAAGGACAGTTTTCACGCAAAAAATAAACGCATAGGTTTCCCTTTCGCACCATTGAAAGAACGCCTAGTTCAGTCAAGTTTTCAAGCTCGCGCTTGGCCTCCGGAGCAGAAACCTTTGCCCTACGGGCAATCTCACGCAAATGCAAGCCGTCAGCCGACAAAACAACGCCAAGCACCTTAACTTCCGCGTTAGAACGAAACAACCTATTCAACATGTTACTAAATAAGTAACAAACGTTAATTTAAAGCTAACGTTTACTCTCTTCTTCCTCTTAGGGCTTTATATTTTCAAATTTTTTTTGATCCCCTTTGGTGGGATCAACAAAAAATTCAAAGATGAGCGTTAGAAGAGAGGGGTTTTAAATTCCCTTTTAAACAGGCGTTTATCATATGGTTTTTTAAGTAAGTAAACTTAGTGATATTGTGTGGCTGAGTTGTTCGCGTCGTAATGCACTACTTCCTTTATGGAAGCTGGTTAGGGTGGCTGGCAATTCCATCGCGTAGGCGCAAATCCTACTGCCACACTTTCTTATTTTTCTTGTTCATTCTTTTCTTGTAAGCCTTGGTCCTTACTTCGACGGTGCGGTCCATTAAACTGAAAAAATCTGAATCGCTTGCTTCTAAATCTGGTTTTCGCAGTCCCAGAAACGTTTGTCTGGCTATTGCATGCGCTTCCGAGTTTTTTCCAATTCTCTCAAACTGTATGTCGCGAGGGTTTAACTTTTCTTTTTCAAAGCGTTCGAACAAATACAACAAAAAAGTCTTTATTCTTCGGTCTTGTCCTTGGTATTCTTCGTCGATTATTAATCTGTCGCCGGTTCGGACGATTTTGCGCAAGGCCATGAAAAGACAGTAAGTGAACCTGCGAATGTGTCCTGTGGATTTCGAACGGTTTTTTTCTTGATCATAATGTTTTAACGTTCTTTCAACTCGTTGCTTTACATGAAAAGGAACAAATAAAGAAAAACGCTTTGTGCCACAAACGCCTATTGCCGTGTTTCCGCTTGCCTCCCATTTACCGCTTTGGTCAACTTCAAATCTAGCCATAATAACCAATCTAGGAATCCAAAGTTCAATATTCTTTCCCTATAGAATTTTTGTTGCTCCACGCCCTCTGGTACCGGATCAAAACAAAAAATTCAAGAAGGTTTTTTATACTGTTTTTTTTGTAAATACAAGTCCGATCATTTTTTTGTTGTCTGGTACTTGTTGTTCTTCTGTGTGTTGTAATTTGAATCCTTTTTCTTCAAAAAACGAGGTTATTTCTTTTCGTTTTATTGGCGCAGGCGCATATTCTTCCGCATATTTTCGAATTGATTCAGGCAATTCTCGCTTTAAATTTACAGCCGAAGAACCGTCTTGTTCTTGTTCAATAACGTAAAAGACAGAAGGGTTGAGTTTAATCATGTTTTCAACACTTTTTTTCCAGTTTACATGATGCAAAACCAAAACTAACAAAACAGCGTTGAAATCTCCTTGAAAACTAGTGTTTTCAATGTCATCCCGCACAATCGGAAAACTCAATTTTAAAGACGCAAGTCTTTTTTTAGCAGCGTCAATTAACTTCAGGCTTACGTCCGCCAAAGTTACTTTCAAACCAGACCATAAAACAGAAGGATCAAAAAAATCAAACAATTGACACGTTCCACAAGCATGAACAAGCAAACTAGAACCAGGTTTTAACGGATAATCCGCAAACAACTTCTCAGTAATCAAAGCATTAGCCTGAACCTGGCCAATACTAGCCATATGAGCATCCAAATCCTCCGGCACAATACTATTAGTCCAAGCAAAAACTTCATCAACCATTTAAAACAAAATTAGAACCAAACTTGTTTTTAAGAGCTGTTTTAAATTACTTCATTTGTATGCTTTGTCGTGGTGTTCGAAGTCTATTATGAATACTGTTTTGTTGTATTCTCTTATTTCGTAGGTTATTACAAAAGAAGTCAAAATGTGAATGCGGTAGCATCCGGCAAGACGGTTTTTCAAGGGTTTGAATCTGTGCGGGTTCCTCAAAACTTCAGCAAGTTTTTTCCAAATTATTGTTAACGCCTTCTTGTTTTTCTTTCCAAGCTTGAAAAACCTTTTTTCAACAGTTTCAGACAAAACTAACTCATAAGACATTTAATTCTTTCAACCGCCCACAAAAAAAGAAGGTTATATTCCGAAATGTTTTCCGAAATCCTCTATTTTAATTCGCTTTCCGCGCTCTTTCTTTATTTTCAAAAGCTTTTTCACGTAACTGGCTTTAAATTCCGGCTCTAAAACCTCTTCAGCATACTCTTCAACAACATACTCAATCGCAGCAGACTTATCCTTCAAACCATGCACCGCCTTAACCACATTCAACGCATGGTTAGCCTTCTTAGAAATATTCACTAACGCTTGAACCATTTGTTCTCACCCATTGTAATAATATGATATTAATACGAACTAAGTCCATATAAATACTTTTGTTTTTTTATCCCTTCCCCCTTACTTGACCCATGCCTCTTAGTAGTATGCCTTTTGCCTCTAAGGCAAATGGAACGCAGGCAACGTTCATTTTGTTTTGTTTTTCTTTTTGAAGATTTTGAGTAGTTTTTCTTTTTTTATTCGTTCGTCTTCTTCCAATCTTTTGGCTTTTTCCGCTTCTTCTTTTTCTCTTCTTCGTCTTTCTATCATTCTTCTCAGCGAGCTTCCGGCAAAACCCATTTTAATACCTCCAAAATGATTTCTTCTTTTAATTACGTTTAGGTTTTACGGGTTTTAATGCATTCGGGTTTTTTTCTTTATTGCTTTCAGTGCTTTTTGAAAGCAAGTGTTGTTGAAGTGGATTTTGCAGGGGGGCTTTTTTTTTGTCCTACGTTTATCTCCAAGACGAAGTGATCAGGACAAGAAGG
>JBHHTN010000040.1:0-9013 GCA_046753405.1 Candidatus Micrarchaeia archaeon
ATGCTTGGCTTTGGCTTGATTGACGCGCTTGTTCAGGATGATTTTTTGGAGGATATAATGGTTGTCGGGCCCGACAAGCCTGTTTTTGTTTTTCACAGAAAGTACGACATGATGCGTACGAATATTGTTTTTTACGACGAGCAGGATATTCGCATTTTAATTGACCGCATTGCGCGTAATATTGGTCGCAGGATTGACGTGCAGTCTCCGCTTTTGGATGCGCGGCTTTCAGATGGCAGCCGTGTTAATGCTACTATTCCGCCTGTTAGTTTGAATGGGTCTACGGTGACGTTGAGGAAGTTTAAGAGGGATCCGTATTCAGTGGTTGACTTGGTTTCTCTTGGCACTTTGAACTTGGAGGTTGCAGCGTTTTTGTGGATGGCGTCGGATGGTTTGGGCGCTAAACCGGCTAATATTTTGATTGCCGGTGGTACTGCAAGTGGCAAGACGACGACGTTGAACATGCTTTGTTCGTTTGTGCCTTCAAGCGAGCGCGTTATTTCCATTGAGGACACGGCGGAGTTGAACCTGCCGTTGTTTCACTGGGTTCGTTTTGAGACTCGCCCTCCTGGTATTGAGGGAACCGGTGAAATCACAATGGACATGCTTGTGAAAAACACTTTGAGAATGAGGCCTGACCGTATTATCGTTGGCGAGATTCGCGGGTCGGAAGGGTTTACGATGTTTACCGCAATGAACACTGGACACGATGGAGCGCTTTGCGGGGATTCGTTGGTCCAGTTTTCAGATGGTTCGATAAAACCAATTGAAGTGTTTTGTAATGAACAGTTTTCGAAGAACAAGGTTAAGCGTTGCAAGGATTTTGAGTTTGTAGAGCTTTACGGTTCTGTTAAAGTGGTTAGTTGGAACAAGCGTTCTTTGGGTTTTGAACACAAGCCGGTTACGCGCGTGTGGAGGAAAAACAAGCCTTCAAAGGCCGTTAAAGTAAATCTTGACTGCGGTCGTAAAGTTACTTCTACTTTGGATCACCCGTTTTACAAGCTTGACCGTGGCATTAAAGAAGTTGCAGCAGGCGATTTGAAGGAAGGGGACGTGGTTGCTGTTCCTTTGAAGTATGATGTGAGCGCTGAAGAAAATTTTTCCGAGCCTTACTTTGCAGGTTTGTTGACGGGCGACGGTCATGTTAATAAGAACGGGTTGAGTTTTGCGAATGTTGATGACGGTCTTTTGCGGGAGTTTGCCGGAGTACTTGAAAAAAACACGCGCAATTCGGTTTCCATTTCTCCTAAACCGCCCAACCCGCCGTGTAAGCAGGTTCAGGTGTGGGACCGTGAACTTGCTAAAGATGTTTCGGGCCTTTACGATCTTCCTTTTGGAAATAAGACGAAAACGTTTACTCTGTCAAAGGTTCTTTCTGCGTCTGGAACGTCTCTTGCAGCGTTTTTGAGGGGGCTTTTTGACTGCGAGGCTCATGTCAACCTTCATTCAAGCACAATTCAGTTTTCTACGAGCAATCCAGATGTTGCAGCAAAGCTTCCGATAATTCTTGCTCGATTTGGAATCTTTGCGTCTGTTAACAAACAAGTTTTTGACGGAAAAGGCAACGAAGGTCCTTATTGGAGGGTTTGTGTAAGTGGAAGAGAAAATGTTTCTGCTTTCTACCGGTTCATTGGTTTTTCTCACAGGCAAAAGGCTCGAGCCTTGGAGATTCTTGAAAAACGTTCGGGACCGTCTTTGGATTTGCTGCCGAACCTTGGATCGGTACTTGCAAAGCTTAGAAAAGACGCGGGTCTTTCTCAAGAGGCGTTTGCTGTTTTGCTTGGTTTGAGTTCGCGAAGTTCTGTTCGTGCTTATGAAACTGGCGCGCGGGCGCCTTCTAAGAAAGCGCTTCTGGCTATAACTTCGCGTGTTGAATCAGTGCTTTCAAAACAGTTGGAATTGCTTTGTCGTGCTCCGGTGCGCTGGGTTCGTGTAACGTCTGTTGAAAAAAGTGTTTGCGGTTCGGTGTATGATTTAACTGTTGCAGACAACCACACGTATGTTGCAAACGGGGTAGTGGTTTCAAATTGTTTCGGCACGGTTCATGCGAATTCTGCTAAGGAGACGGTTACCCGTTTGTTGAGTCCGCCTATTTCCGTGCCTGACATAATGCTTACTGCGTTGAATTTTGTTGTTGTGCAGCACCGCATTCATGATCGTAGGAAGGGGACTATTAGGCGTATTACTGAAGTTGCAGAGGTTATTCCTATTGATGAGTCGAAGGTTGAATTGCAGGTGTTGTATAAGTGGAATGCGGCGAAGGATGTTTTGGAGTCTACGAATGTTCCAGTTAATTACTTCAATGTTTTGTCCAATTTCACGGGGTTGCCGGCAAAGCAGATTAAGGCTGAGTTGAAATCGCGGCAGGATGTTTTGAAAAAGCTTGTGCAAGGCGGCGTGCGTGACTTGCGTTCTGTTTGTAATATTACTCAGAAGTATGTTTTGTCCAAGGGAAGGAGTTTTTGATGTGAACAGGGTTTTTGTTTTTGAGCGAAAATAAGCTAAAAAAACTGAAGGATTCGATTGATCGCGAGAGTTCTGTTTTAGAGAAGGATAAGACTCGTTCGCGGTCTACTGCTGACTCGCAGGAGGAGACGGATCGTATTATTCAACGGCTTAAGTCTAATAAGAAGCCTTCCAAGCCGGTTAAGTCTGTTGCCGACTTGCGTTTGGCGGAGTTGAAGTCGCGTATTGAGGGGAGGATTGCGTCTCAAAAGCTTGACTTTTCAAAAGCGGTGTTTTCTAAGTCAAAGCCGCACACTACTGCGGAGGGGATGCTTTCTTTTGTCGGAAGCGTTTACGCTTCGCTTGAAGCGCCGGTTACGGCCGTTGCAAGCACTTTTTCGAAGCTTCCGATTGCCCAGGACTTGCAGACTGATTTGAATGCCGCTGATTTTCAGGTGAGCGCGGAAACGTATTTGGTCGCGTGTTCTGTTTTTTCTATTTTAATCGGAATAATTGTTCTTATTGTTACTGCGGTTGTCACGGCGATTTTTTCTCCGAATCTTATTTTTGTTTTTGTTCCTCTTGGGACAAGCGCGTTTGTGGTTGCCGGAGTGTTGTCTTTGCTTTACCCGTCCATGAGGGCTAAGGAGCGCGCGAGGCTTATTGACCGCGAGCTTCCTTTTGCGCTTAGGCACTTGTCTTCGCAGGTTAAAGCGGGTGTTAGTTTTCACCGCGCGTTGAAGTCTGTTGCAAAGTCTAATTACGGTTTGCTGAGTTTTGAGCTTAGGAGGGTGTTGCGTGACTTGGAGAGGGGAAGCGGCACTAACGAGGCGTTGCTTGCTCTTTCTCAGAGAACTAAGTCCAAGGGGTTGCGCAAAGCGCTTATTCAGATTATTCGCGCGCTTAAAACCGGCGGGAACTTGTCGCAGATAATAAGCGACATTGCGGCCGATGTTGCGTTTGAGTCGAGGATGCTTGTGCGTGACTTCGTGGAAACGTTGAACATTGTAAACGTTTTTTACATTATGATTTCGGTTGTTGCGCCGGTTATAATAACGATTTTGACCTCGGTTACTCAGCTTCCGATGATTGGTGTTTCGCTGAGCCCGCTTTTGGTGATTTTGATTTTCACAATTGACGCGTTTGCAATGTTTGGCATGGTAGTTATGATTAGAAAAATGGAGCCTGGGTGAAAATTTTGGCTGAACAATCTCTTGAAAATTATCTTTTGGAAGTAAGGCGTTATTACGCGTCAATGGGGCTTTCCATAAGTTTTGAAGCGTTCCTGCTTGTAATGCTGGTTGTAGCCGCGTTTTTCGGCATAATCGCCTACACGCTTATTCAGCTTTTTCCGGTTGAATCGCAGAACAAGTGGTTTTTTTCGGTTGCTGCGTTTGGTTCGGTGATTACTCTTGTTGTTGCGGTTCCGCTTTACTTGAGGAATGTGAGAGTGGAGCGCGTTGACGATGCTTTGCCTGATGTTTTGAAGCACATGGCCGCGGTTCTTAAGTCTGGGGGCACCACGGAAAGCGCTTTGCAGGAAGTGGCTGCGGCTGACTACGGACCTATAAGCGCGGATTTGGGAAGTTCTTTGAAGCAATTGGAGGAAGGGCGCACTTTTGACGACGCGTTGAATAACTGCGCGGACAACTCGGGTTCAAGGCTTTTCAAGCGTTGTACTACGATTATTTTGGATGCGCGCAAGGCGGGGGCGGGGCTTGCGGAGGTAATGCAGTCCATTGCCGAGGACTTGCGCGATTTCATGAGGATTAAACGCGAGCGAAAGTCAAGGACTACGATGCACGTTGGTTTTTTGGCGATTACCGCGCTTTTTCTGGCACCGTTTATTTTTGGTTTCGTGTTGTCGGTGGTGCGCTTTATTTCCGAGAGCATGGCCGCGGTTCAAGAGCAGGCGGCAAGTCAGGTTTTTCAAAAAACTGCAATGGGCTTTGAAGCTTTTGACGTTTTGTTGCTTTTCTTCATTTTATTTCAGACAACTGCCGCTGCGTTGGCAATAGGGGTTATTCGAGAGGGAAACCCGTCCAAAAACCTTTTGTACGCGCCGTTCATGTTATTAGTAGCGTTGTTCGTGTATCAACTAGGAGGTTTCGTCGGAGCTTTGATAATCGGCTGAATAATTCGGACGAGGTGTTTTTGTAAAATATGAATGTAAAAAGGGGTCAGACTGCTGTTGAATACTTGTTGTTGGTTTCCGCGTCGGTTGTTTTCGTGAGCATGGTTGCCTATTTTGTAAAGCAGAGCACGGCGGGGTAAAAGGCGTTTGAAAAGGGGTAGTTGTGGATTTGAATTTTTTAATTAAATTTGAGCGTTTTTTCAAGGAGGAAGAAGGTCAGACTGCGTTGGAGTACTTGTTGATAGTCGGGGGCATAATGCTTCTTGTGTTGATTGTTTTGATGGTTGTTCAAGAAGTTCTTCAAAGCGGTGGGAAAAGAATTGGAGATGAAACAAGCGCGTACAACGAAACGGTTTACGACGTTGTGGAGTGAAAAGAGGGCCAACAACAAGCTTTTTAAATAAAGTTGCTTTTTTTTCAATTATACAATTGTTTTTTTGTAAATAGGAGGTTTGATGTAAAAAAATGAATTTTAGGAAACTTCGCGGTCAGGGCGCGTTTGAATATATTTTGATGCTTGCAGGACTCTTGCTAGTAGTACTGCTTATTTTAGTGGTGTTGCAAGGAACTTCGGGAGGCGCAAGCGAGGACCTTGACAGGAAGGGTTGTTACAACGAGCTTTTGAATAACCCTGGTTGTTACTACACGAACGGAAGTTTTGACACAACTGGTATGCCTCTTGGTAGTACTCCGTCGTGTGTTGACATTGGTGCTGTAAACATTGGCGACGCAGATGCTAACATAGAATGCGTTGACTTGCCTGCAAACCTGGTACCATAAGTTTGAACTTTTTTAAGTAAAGGCGCGTTTTTTTCAAACGCGCCTTTTTTTTCTTGTTTTTTTGTTTTTTTCAAAACCTTTTTAATGCGAAGACCTCTTACTTTTTTTCAACAGCTAAAAACAGGGGGGTTTTTTGATTATATATGTTTTTTTTGAATAGTCGTGGTCAGGGCGCGTTTGAATACCTTTTGCTGCTTGGAGGCGTAATGCTTGCAGTTTTGCTTGTTCTTGTCGTTATTCAGCAGACTGCGGGCGACACGGGAGAGCGGCAAACTTTTGCCTCGTGTCAGTTGGAGTTGTTCAAGCACAAGCTTTGTCGCGATTCCGACCAAGTGTTTGTCAAGGACGCCTCTAGGAACCCGGGAGGCGCTGAGCCAGATGTTGGGGGTTGTTTTGCTCCGGATAATGATGCTGGTGCGGGCATGCCTTCTTGTAATGAATACGATTCTTGCAAGGATTGGACTTGCGCGGACTACGGGGGGCCGTTGCCTCCTTGAAAACCGCGTGCTTGTTGGCAAAACGTATTTATGTTGACGCGCAATTACTTTTTTTTAAAAAGAGAGTTTTTTAACATGGGTTTTTTTAAGAGATTTTTCAGGGAAGAGCGCGGGCAGACTTCGGTTGAGTACTTGCTTTTGGTTGCTTTGGGCATTGCCGTTGTTGTTTTAGGGGTTGCCGTTGCAGCTCAGCTTAAGGGTTTCACCGACACTTTGATGACTAGGATAGGTTTGGAGCGCAACGCTACTATTGCAATGCTTGTAAGCTGAAAAAAAGAAAAAGGCCGTCAAGGGCCAATTGCGGACTAAGCGGGCAGAATGGTTTTTGACTTGTTTTTTTTGTTGTCTGCGTCGTTGCTTGCAGTTTTCGCTTTTGCCGCGTCTTACTTTGACGTGGTGTTTCGCAGGATTCCCAACAAGTTGAATTTTGCGGGTTTTTTTATCGCGGTTTTGTTGAACTACGTTGCTTATTCTGAGTTTCCTGGTTTTTTTCCGCTTTACGCCGGTTTTTTGTTTTCTTCTTTTATTTTTTCGCTTGCGCTTTACTTTTTTGGCGTTTGGAGCGCTGGGGACTCGAAGTTTTTCGTTGCTCTGCTTGCGTTTTTGCCGTTGTTTTCTTCGTTTGACGTTTTTTCTTTTTTGTGGGTTTTTTTTGCGAGTGTTTTAACGGTGGTTTTTTGGGTTTTGCTTGCGAATTTGAGCGTGTTGAATAAGAAAGGTTTTTTTGTTGGTGTTAAAAGCGTGTTTTTTTCTTCTTTGCAAGGCGCGGTTTTTCCTGCTTTCGTTGTTTTTGTGTTGTCTTTTTTCAATGATTTTGTTTTGCTCGCGTTTTTTTTCGCGTTTTCTCTTTTTGTCGGGTTGCCGCGGAGTTTCGCGTTGGCGCTTTTGTTGACGGCCGCGTTTTTGAGTTTTGATGCTGCTGTTTTTTCTTTTGCAGCGTCTTTTTCCGTGATTTTTTTGTTCGGCATTCTTTTCTTTTTGCGCAGGAGGCTTGTTTTTCTTTCAAAAGACGTTGCTTTGAAGGATTTGAAGGAGGGAATGGTTTCAGCGCAGACTTTGGTGTTGAAAGACGGCAGGGCGGTGCAGTGGTCTTTGCAAGCGGAGTTTTCGCGTTTGTTTAAGAAAGTTGAGAAAACTGGGTTTGCGGGTTTGCAGGGGTTTTTTCCAAGGAGTGTTTTAGCCAGTTCTTTTGAGGCTAAGGGGTTGTCGGTTGCGCAGATAAAACGCTTAAAAAGTGTCAAGGGTTTAAAGAGTTTGCGTGTAAGGCAGGCGTTGCCTTTTGCGCCGTTTGCATTGGTTGGCTTTGCAGTGTTTTTGTTTTTTGCATGAAATTTTAACGCAGGGAGGTTTTTGGGTTTGTGGATCGCGCGCAAGTGAGCGTTGAATTTTTTTTGTTGGTGGGCTTTTCGCTTGCTGTTTTGGCGGTTTTGCTTGCGAACACCGAGGCGGAGCTTGCGCAAAACGCTGTTTTGGATAAAGCGGTTTTGTCGCGCAGTGCTTTGGATTCCATGACCAGCGCGGTTAACTACGTTTTTTTGCAGGGCAACAACTCTCGTGTTAACTTCGAGTTGTTTGTGCCGCAGGGTCCGGTTAGTGAGAGTTCTGCCGTGTGTTTTTTAAATGCTTCAAGCAATCTTTCCTGTTTTGTGGGGGACTTGCAAGGACGACTTGTTTTTTCCCGCAACTTGCTTGTGGTTCCCTCGAAGATAGAGCCAGAGTGCCAGACTTTCGGGTGGAAGAATGTGACTGTTGTTAACTACGACAACAATGTGGAAGTTTACTGCGGGCCTTTGTAGACGCGGGTTTTTAGTGGGTGTTTTTTTGTCGTTGCGTGCTCAGACAAGTTCGGAATTTATGTTGATAACTGGTTTCGTGCTTGTTTTGGTTGGCTTTTTCATGTTACAGGCGTTTCAGGAAAGCGAGTTGACTTTGGGCATTGCCGCGGCGCGTGCCGGAGCTTTGAACTTCACCGCGTTTAACCCGGCCTTAAGGCTTGCTTACTTGAATTATTCCGTTGACGTGCAAAGGCGCGTGGTGTTGGTCAGGCCCAGGTTTTCTAACTTTTCAGAAGGCGGAGACTTGTCGATTCTTAACGACTCGCTTAAGAACGGTGTTGTTTACGCGTGGCAACAGCAGTTTCACCCTAAGACGGGTGCAAGTGTTTTTACGTCCGACAACTGCGTTAACGGTTCATTTTACAGGTTTTGCTTGCAGCCTTGTTACAATTACGAGGCCTCTGGAGTAAGTCCGCCTTCTTGCAGGGTTTGATTTTTTTTAGGTTGAACGGGGATTTTTTTGGCTTTTAAATTGAATGAATTGGCGGTTTTTCAACTTGTTTTGTTGGCGTTGCTTGTTTTGGGCATTCTAACCGCTTTTTTTGCGTCTGGTTTTTTCTTCGTTGTTTTCGTGGTGTTTGTGGTTGCAAGCGTTTTTTTTGCTTTCAGGGTGCCCGCACAGGATCGCTTTCATGCGTTTTTTTTACTTGGTTTTTTTTCGCTTTTGGCTTTGGCGTTCAACTCTTACCGTTTTTTTTCTAAGGATTTGTTGACGTCGTTATTTTTACTTCCGATGCTGATTGGGTTTTTTTTCGCGTTTTTCATTTTTTACAAGTTTTTAGTTTTGAACAAGTTTGTTGAAACGCGCGTGCTTGGGTTTTCCGAGGGGTTTGCAATTGTCAAAGTGGAGGCGGGGCTGTCTCATGACGTAAAGCCCGGCATTTACGCTGTTGAGTCCCGCAGTGTGAAAAAAGGAAGCTTGGTGCGCGTTAAGGTGAACAAAGGCGTTTTCAATTCTTCGGGTCTTGAAAAAGTATTGTAGTCTGAAAACTTTTTTTTTCAATGAAGCGTTCTTGCGGTTTTTCTGGCGTTGCTTGGCTTTGTCTATCGTTGTCTTTGTTTGGAGTTTTGCTTGTCGCTTTTTTTGTTCGTCAAATGCATTCTTCTAATTTTTAGCTTTTTGGCCAGAGGGGCGATTTTTTCGTTGACCGGCTTGTTTTTGTTTCAGGGTCAGTTGCGCGTGTTTACGAGTATGATTCTTCGTACAAGTTGTTGTTGTGCGGCAAAGGTTGTGTGAGTGTTTGGTTTTCAAAAAACCGCGTTTTTCACGGGTTGCCGTCTGATTTTCCTGCTTTTTCCAAAGGCAGGGTTGTTGCGGTTGA